>NZ_JBFPDP010000075.1:0-17526 GCF_040830845.1 Sivoneniella epilithica UHCC 1019 | reverse complement strand
TTGCCATCAGCCAAAGAAGCCTACGATCGCCATTGACTATAATTTGCTGCCTTCGGCTTAACCCGAACTGACGTTAAAATAGTTTGTGTTGGGAAAATACTGTTGCTATGTGAAGGATCTGACTTGCCCAACGTCACCCTGAAATGAGGCAGGGGTCTAGAATGGTCTAAACCCCTGGGCTTACCTCAACGACTCACTAATCAGCAATGCCATTGATAGTAATTGAACGATGCTGTTATAGATTAGGTGGCAAAAGCGCTGTTATAGATTAGGTGGCAAAAGCACCTTGTCGATTACGTGAACCACACCATTGCTGGCTTTGATGTCGGTTTTAATGACATTTGCATTATTGATCATGACCTTACCGCCTTGAACCTTCACCATTATGGGGCTACCTTCCACAGTTTTGACGGAGCCAGGGTTGACATCTTTTGCCATAACTGTGCCCGATACTACATGATAAGTCAGTATTTTCTGTAGTGTAGCCTTGTTTTCAGGCTTAAGAAGGGTCTCTAAAGTCCCTTTAGGCAAAGCATTGAAAGCTTCATTAGTCGGGGCGAATACAGTGAAAGGACCTTTGCCAGATAGAGTTTCTGCTAGCCCTGCTGCCTTAACTGCTGTAACCAAAGTGGAAAAAGATTTATTCCCACTTGCCACATCAACAATTGTGTTGGTTTTGGCAACCGTAGCCGTAGGCATGGCTCCACCTTTTTGCATTCCTGCCAAAGTGGGTGATGTGGTGATCACGCTGGAGAAGACGGTAGCAACTAAAGTAACACCACTGGCAATTACCAAAGTTTTTAAGCTTAAAACGTTCATCAGTTTTTCCTTTGGACTTGTAGTCGTTTGAATGTGCTCAAACACTTTGACCCTTATGCAGACGATGATTGTGTAAAGAAAGTTCCCAATGTTTAAATTTAATTTAAGATATTTTAATTTTTATAAATTAATTTGCAGTTTAGTTACAGCAATTTTCAATAGAGTAGGCAATGTTCAACCTGCAATCTGTGGTCTATTCGTGCGGTTTCCGCTCCATGTTCCAGCGATCGCTTAGATCGCGACTGGGTAAAATCCTGCAACTGCTATTCTTTTAGGGTTCTAACCGTAAGAATCTGCGGTGGGGTGGAGTCGGGGGGATAGAGAAAATCGAATTGGACGAGGCGGCGATCGCCCGGTTTCATCGTCATCACGGCTAGGGGTTCTCCCTGTTGTCCACGTCGCTGCACGAGATGCACATAGCGGGTTTGGGGAAGGCGGCGATCGTCGGTGTAGCGGACTCGCACCGTTCCCCGAAAAAAGACTTGGCGGGGCACAGGCTCGAAAAACCGTAAGTTGCCATCCTTAGGCTGGTCTTCTTTAATGGGCGTTTCCAGCATGATAGCGACGGTTTGAGTTTGATTGCTGAGATTTTGCAACGGCAGCGTCAGGTTATATTCGATCGCATAATTCCCATGCGCTTGATACGCCGTATCCGGATAGCGCGCCACCATTCGTGCAGTTTGATTTTGCCCCGTGCCCAATGTACCCCTCAGCAAAGTACTCAGCCCATAGGAAAATGCTTCTCCGGTTGGGGGAATGGTGAGCGACCACGTTGCCGGATTATTGGGTTGAATGCCGGGAGGATCAACCACCTGAGTCACCCAGCGCGATCCTTTAGCCACTCCTGCCACGCGCCCATAGATAATTTGTCCCGTTATTTGGTCGGGTGGTGTGGGTGTTTTGTCGCGAGGTGCCGCCAGTGTGCCAGAATCTACGACTGTTTGCCACTCTGCGATCGTGGGAGCGCGTTCTGTGCCAGTGGTATCGGTAGGAGCAAACAGCGCCAAACTAGCCGCATAAACCGGGGCATTGCTGGAGAGACGCATTAGGGTCGATCGCCCATTGATCGGCGGCTGTAGCTCTTTCACCGGAATTGGCAAATTCAGCAACATTCGGCTCTCACCGGGCGAAATCACAATCTGAGCCGGAAAATCGGGCGATCGCTTTCCACGCAAAATATCTAACATGGCGCGACTACCCGGTCCCGCAAACACCTTGCCCAAGGGATTATCCACATAGGCAGGCAGATCGATAAAAGGGGCATCGGGCTGGCTCAAATAGCTGGCTGCCTGCAAAATATCCACCGTTACGGGTTGAGTGCCGGGATTATGCAACAACACACCGAGATAGAGTGTTCTCAAATCATCGGTTGTTTTAGCTTTGGCAATGTGATGAGCAAATACATCAAAGCGCCCTTGCAGTGGCAGATTCAAATGGGCGGAAGGGTTGCGTTTTCCAGCGGGCGGAAAGGTCGATAGCAAAATACCTTCGGTTTGCACCAACTCCGGGCTATTGCTGTTAAATACCAAAACAGAATCTAGCTTCCCTGGCAATACACGCACGGCTTGGGGCACTTTGATTTCTTTGGCAACAGTCGGGGAAACAGGCGCGGGAGTTGCCTGGGCAAACACAACAGCAGATAACAACGACAGCATAAACACGGGTGATAGGACAGTTTAAATTAGCTATGAAATTAGCTATGAAATTAGCTAGAAACTACGGGTTGAAGCAGTTTCAAAATGGTTGAAAAATCCCGCACTGTTATCTCTAAGTTTTCTGGGTTTAATGGGGGAACATGCACAAATAAACATTGTGTTTTAAGCTGATGCACCTGAATATATTTGAGGACTGAATAGTACAAATAGTTGCAGACAAAGCGCCCGGTGTTATGGCTGATTTTGGTGGATTGGGTCTGTTCAACTAGAGTCTTTAACGGAAGGCTGGTATAAAGAATGTCGCCCTGATGTTTGCCGTTTGCTTCGACTGTAAGGTGAGATCGCTTTTCTGCCATGCCGCAGCACACAATGAGATCGGGCTGCAATGTCTCAACCACAGACAACACTTTTTCGGGAGCAAGCTGAAAATCAACCGGAATGTTTCGGGATAGGTGCGTGTGTTGGGGCAATAACTTACGCCGCACTAATTCAGCAATCAAATCATCCGACGAGTTAGAAGATTGACGCGGTTTCCAGGTGTCGAAGGTGGTGAGTAGAGTGGACATTGGGCGGTGAGGTGATATTAGCTGTGGATATAGTGTATTGAGCAATATATAGTGTATTGGGCAATGAAGAACCAGAGCGATCGTTTTGAGTTCCAATTTTAACCTTTCTTGACACTAGACTATTGTTATTCAATGTTGCGTAAATGCTGCTGAGTGACGGTGAGGATGCAGGCAAAGTCGCAAGCGATCGCTTTGATGGCGGCAATTAGGCGATCTGGTTTCTTCAATTAGAATTAGGAAATAGAGTTGAAACAAGGTTGAACCGATGGCAATTCGACAACCCTGCTACAGCAAAGAGGCATTTGCTCAACGTGGCAATGAGATTTATGAGATGCAGGTGCGCCAGCAAGTCGAGGAAGGCAATCACGGCAAGATTGTGGCATCGATATCGAAACTGGAGCCTTTGAAGTAGCAGACGAAATTTTGGATGCAACTAATCGTTTACTTGAACGACAGAATAAACACACGTCGCGATATTCAGTAGCTATTAATTCCGCTCTGCTCACCGTTGGCTAGAGAATTAAATCATTTGAGAACCACGCAATGAAGCCCATCATGAACCTTGAAGAGGTCGAGTTCGACGACATTGAGGAAAACGATCTCTACACTTCTAGTAGAGGACAGATTAGTGACCACATCGGGGCGAAGAAGCTAGGTTACAACTTGACAGTCTTGCCGCCTGGGAAAGTTCAGTGTCCATTTCATAACCACCATGGTGGGGAGGAAATGTTCCTGATCCTCGAAGGCGAAGGTGAGTTGAGGTTCGGGGACAAACGCTACCCGATCCGCAAGCATGACGTAATCGCGTGTCCCCCCGGCGGTACAGAGGTCGCTCACCAGATCATCAACACTGGAACGACGACCATGCGTTACCTGGCGCTGTCAACACTTGTTGATGTCGAGGCGTGCGAGTATCCGGACTCTCAGAAAGTTCTCATAGTGACCGGAAATCGTGGGGGGCGAGGTCTTCGGAAGATGTTTCGTGCTGAGAACACTGTTGACTATTACGATCGCGAACAGCCGTAGAGCCTCTGACAAGAAACGGTCAAGAAAGCGTTGGAGCCACCTATGGGACGATCTCTCCAGCCTCAGAGATCGATCCCGCCGCTCAACTTAGCCATTACAGTGCAAATTGTAATTGAGAGCCTTGGTCTGTTTTGATGACTTCGATGCGGGACTGAAAAGCTTCTTTGAAGTGGGGAACGTGGGTGACGGTGAGGATGCAGGCGAAATCGGAGGCGATCGCGTTGATAGCGGCAATCAGGCGATCGCAGCCTTCAGCATCTTGGGTGCCAAAGCCTTCATCGACAATTAGCATTTGGAGGGCAGTGCCTGATCGCTGTGCTAAAAAGCGGGCTAATGCTAGCCGAATCGCAAAGTTAACCCGAAAGGCTTCCCCGCCAGAGTAGGTTTCATAGGGGCGCGTTCCTTGAGTATCGGCAATCACAATGTCTAGGGTTTCGCTCCATTTTGCCTGTTTCAGCTTTGCCTTAGAACTATTGCCCGATCGCTGCGTAATAAATTGAATATGAAGTTGATTGGCGCTAAGTCGTCCTAAGATACGGTTGGTTTCGGCTTCAAGCTGGGGCAGGGCATTTTCGATCATCAATGCCTGAATGCCGTTTTTGCCGAATGCTTGGGCGACTTCTTGATATACGCGCTGTTGATGCGTCAGAGTTTGAAGCTGTTGGGCGATCGCGGTTTGCTGTTGGGTTAAAATTACAAGCTGTTGCTGTTGCTGTTGAAGCCGACCTAATGCCGAAAGCTGCTGATCTAACTCACTACGACGGATTCTGATGCGGTCTTCTGTGGCTTGAATGGCAGGACGGCGATCGCATATTTCTTGGAGTTGCTGTTGCAGCGTTTTAATTTGTGCTTGAGCAATTTTTAAGCTACTTTGACGCTTGTTTAGGCTAGAGTTTAAGTCTGCAAATCGGCGCTGAAATTGTGGGTAGTGCTGCTGATATTTATAAAGTTCTTGGTAGTGCAGTTGATAAGGTTGTGCTTGTCTTAAAGCGATGCGTAGCGCGTTATGCTGCTCTAAGTCATAGCCAATTTCATTAAGCTGTTGATTAAACTGTGCTAAAGCAGTTTCAGAGTCAGTTTTTAGTTGCTTAATCTGGCTTTCTAGTTCGACCTGTTGAGTCTGAAGTTCAGGTTGCCGCTGGGCAAGATTGGTTTGGCGCTGTCGTGCCTGTTTAATTTCTGCCTGTTTAATTTCTGCCCATCGCCAGCGATCGACTTGTCCGCGTGCCAAGGCGTGATCTTTGTCGTCATAGTTGAGTTGTTGCAGACGATGATCGATTTGTGCTAACTCCTCGCTGAGATCTGCGGCGTAGTTACCTATGTTTAGGGTATGTTCTAACTTGGCGGCTTCGGTTTCCAGTTGGCTCAGGTTTGCTTGCCCCGAAATGGTGGATTGCAGTTGTTCTTGCAGTTGCCCGCGTCGTTCTAATACGGTGGTGTAGTCGGTTAAACCTTTGTCTACTTCGCGATATTCTTGCCGCAAAATTTGAATTTCTCGCTCCGAGGCGGCGAGTTGTTCTCGAATTACCCAAATTTCCTGCAAGATTTCCAATCGCGTCGTTTGGTGTTTGCCTAATACTAGGCTCCAGTGATGCTCATCCAATGGGCGATCGCACAGCGGACAGGGCGGATAAATATGACTCGTCTCTTTAGAATTAGTACTATTATCAATAGTCTCTTGCTTCAACCAATCAATCTTTTGATCCACTTCTGCCAGTTGAGTTTCGTATTCGCGCTGCTGTTCGTGTAGCCGCTCCATGAAGTTACGACGCTCCACGCCTTTCTCGCGCACTTGCTGTAAATAGTGGCGCTGGGTTTCTAACTGAGCAATGCGATCGCTGACAGACATCACAGCCTGCTGCAATTCAGGTTGGCGCTTTTGTTGATGGCTTAGTTGATGGGCAGAAGCGCGGAGTTCTTCTAGCCGTGCCGATAGCCGAGTGTGGCTGCGATCAAGCTGTTGCTGAATTTGTTGGCGACGCTGAAACAAAGGGGCTGCCTGAAATTGAAGCTGATCCAACCGGGTTAAATCGGTTCGGGCTTGCTGCAATTCTTTGAGCGCTTTTTCGACTTCTGCGGCTTTGCGGAGACTCTGTTGAATGTCTTGCTCTTGTTGGGCTAGGGCTTCAAGCTGGGTCTGGGTGTGCTGGAGGTGGCGATCGAGTTCGGCAATTTTTTCCTGCTGTTGCTGCTGATAGTGCTGTTGCTGAGTTTGAACCAATTGATGGGTTCTAAACTTAGAGGAAAACTGTTCTTCTTGCAACTGCAAGGTTTGAAATTGGAGATAGCCAGCGGCGATCGCGTCGGCTTGTCGTAATAAGGCTTCTATTTCCTGCTGTTGTTGTTGAGCCACAGCAAGTTCTTGTTGAAAGCGCTGACAGTCTTGCTCTAGCGTTTTTTCTTGCTGCTGTTGCCAGGTTAGCTGTTGCTGCCAAGTGATGCGCTGCTGTTGGCTGACCTGAAGTGCCTGGAGCGTTGTCTCATCTTCAATTTGCTGGCGCTGCATCTCTGCCAAAGATGCTTCCACGATTGCTTGTTCTGTGGCGATCGTGGTTTGCTGCTGCAATTGTTCTGCGATTGTCCCCAAATTGCGTTCCAGCAGGTCAATTTGTCCTTTTAGCTGCCGCGATTGATCTTTCGCCTTTTCTGTCAACTCATCATATTGATTCAGCTTGAGTAAATCTGCCAAAATTTGCTTTCGTTCCGTCGGTCGTTTGACCATAAACTCATCGGCTCGACCTTGCCGCAGATAAGCCGAATTAATGAAGGTGTCATAATCCAGCTTCAAGTGCTCCACAATCAACTGTTGCGTTGCGCGAACGCCCTTAGCCGTCAGCGATCGAAAGCGAAGGGAGGCAGTTGAATGTCGGATGTCGAATGTCGAATGTCGAATTTCAGTTTTATCTTCTAACCTCTGTTCCTCTTGCCTCTCGCCTTTCGCCTCTTCCATCGCCACCTGAAATTCCAGCGTCGTTCCTTGGGCGCGTTGACGGGTGCGAAGAATGCGATAGGTGTGTTGGTTGGTTGTAAAGATGAAATCAACTTGCACTTCTTGAGCGCCCATGTGGATGACATCATCTTCAGACGTGACGCGGCTTTCTCCCCAAATCACCCAGGCGATCGCTTCCAGCAAGGACGATTTTCCGGCTCCATTCGCACCACAAATGCAAGCGGTGTGCAACCCTTGAAAATCTAAGGTAGCTGCTTGATAGCTAAGAAAGTTTTTAAGAACAAGCCGCTGAGGAATCATACGGTGGGCAGTTTGGATGCTACACAGTTTTAGCGTAGCAGTACGACTGAACTTTAGTACGGTCGATCTTGAGTTTTACGGTACTTTCTAACAGATTTTTCGCCAATCCAACTCGATTTTTGGTGTTGCTAAATGCAAGGATGATTTTTGACTGTAGGGGTAGGTCTTGTGCCTACCCTGACGGTGATGGAGGGCAACCACAAGGGATTGCCCCTACAAATTTCATCCCTAGATTCAGCAATGCCCGGTTTTTTGGATGATTAAACTCAATTTTGGCGATCGCAGTAGTTAACTTTTTAGTTGATAAAATGTTAATGCTGTATTTCCGTAAGTTTTTTGACGGCAAATTTCTAAGGCTGCTGGGGTGGGAAAATTTGATCGCTTGGGATGATGCTCTACTGCCAGTTCGCCGTTTGCAGACAACACGTTATGATCTGCGATCGCGTCTAGCACGGGTTGATATAACTCGCTGGCATAGGGCGGATCAAAATAAATCAGATTAAACTGCTGTCCGGCTAAGGTAGGCAATTTTTTGATCACATCGCCGCGAATTAGTTGAAACGATTGCCCCTCTGCCGCAACCTGCTGCCAGTTTTGCTCAATCACAGACCCAGCGCGAGACGATTGCTCAATCCCCACAACGAAAGCAGCCCCACGACACAGCGCTTCTGCACCCATGGCACCGCTTCCTGCACAGAGGTCGAGCCAACGACACTGGGCGATCGCCCCTTGCCACATGTTGAACAACGCTTCCCGCACCATCGATTGAGTCGGGCGAGTATCTTTGCCAGACAAGGTTTTGAGGGCGCGATTGCCGTAAATTCGCAGAGTCATTTAACTACTTATTTAACTGCCGCGATCGGTTTGGTCTCTACTAGCTGACCGCTTTCAACCAGCTTGACAAAATTTGACAAAATTTGCAGTCCCGCTGTGGAAGACTTTTCGGGGTGGAATTGGACTGCCATCAAGTTGTCATGGGCGATCGCGGCGGTGATGGTTTGGCTCCCGTGAGTGATAGTAGCCGCTTGAAAAGTGGAATCAATCGGCGCAACGTAGTAAGAATGAACAAAGTAGACCCAGGGATTCACCGGAAGCTGCTGCCATAGCGCTAGATCCGGTTGGGTGAAGTTTAGCTGGTTCCAGCCCATGTGCGGAATCGTAATAGTGGGTTCATAGGTGAAGCGTTGGACGGTGCCGGGAATGATGCCTAAACCGGGTTCCTGTCCTTCTGTGCTGGAGTCAAACAAAATTTGCAAGCCTAAACAAATGCCTAAAAATGGCTTGCCGCTGGCGATCGCCCGTTTAATCGGCGCTTCCAACTGCCGAGATCGCAAGTGTTGGACTGCCGGATCAAAAGCACCCACACCGGGCAACACGATCGCGTCGGCTTGGTCAATGGCAACAGGCGAATCAGTAATATGGGGGGTTGCTCCTGCTTTTTCTAGCCCTTTGCAAGCAGAGTGCAAGTTGCCCATGTCATAGTCCACTACGGCGATCGTCGGCATTTTTAACGTCCTTTATGACCTTCGTCAGTAAAATTGTAGTGTGAATGACAACCGCTTGCTTGCAGCGAAACAAGTCAGTGTCTGCGATCGCTGAATCAGGAGTTTCCTAAGTAGCAATGCTGCGTCAAAAGGCTCCCCTTCCTGGCTTGCTTATACACTAGAGTGTTTGGTTGGTATCCTTAAGGTTTTTTTAACCAAGGTGGGAATTTGGGATGGATAATTTGCCACCGGAATTTTCGCCCGTTCAAACGCGGTAATTTTGCTAGCAGCAGTACCAATTTCGCTACCCAAGATAGAAATTTGGGATGCAATGATCGCTCCTGCATGACCCACACGCCGCCCTTTAGGAGCAGTCTGTCCAGCGACATAAGCGATTACGGGTTTATCGATCGCCTCTGCAATATAGTGAGCCGCTTCTTCTTCGCTGTCGCCCCCAATTTCGCCCACCAGCACAATAATGTCGGTATGCTCATCCTCATCCATAATTTCGAGCCATTGAGGAAAGGATGATCCCATAATTGCATCGCCCCCAATACAAACTCCCATCGATTGCCCTAACCCAGCAAGAGTCAGTTCACGGGCAATTTCATAGGTTAAAGTGCCGCTGCGGCTAATTAACCCCACAGAACCGGGCGTATAAAACTCGGTGGGATGAATTCCCAACAGCAATTGACCCGGCACGATCACTCCGGGGCTATTGGGACCAACGACCAATGTTTCGGTCATTTCTGCCTTACGCAGCAGTTTGACCATATCTAAAGGAGGAATGCCTTCTGTAATCAGAACAATTTGCCGAATGCCTGCCGCGATCGCCTCTAGAGCCGCATCCAACGCTGCATAAGGATGAGTAAAGATAATGGTTGTATCAATCTCACCCACTGCCGATAATGCCATTTCAACGAGATCAAAAACGGGAATTCCATGAACTTCTGTCCCTCCATAGCCTGGGCTAACCCCCGCCACCAGGCGAGTTCCATAGGTCTTCATATGGGAAGCATGTATGGTTGCTAGAGGGTCTGAAATGCCCTGAATTAGGACTCTATTGTGGGGTGTGAAGTTCATGAGAATTCAAATAATAGCGTTGATGCGTGGTGACAAAGTAAATCTAAGATCAATAGAAGCTACGGAAAAGATTTATCTCTAGCATTGCGGAGGTTTCTAGATCTTGCTGCAATCTTGATTACAGTCGAGCAGTCTTTTGACAAAAAACTGAGTTAAGTAAAAAATTGAGTTAGGTTTAAAAGCGATCGCTAGAGTTTTGATTAACCCAGCTTAGCCACGACCTAATTTAGCGATCGCAACTGCCTGAGTGACGGCTTCATCTAGATTGTCGAGTAACGAAATTTGATGGGTTGCCAACTTCGACTGAGCGAGATCGCACGCACCACCCACCAATCGCACAATCATCGCCGGCGATCGCGTTGCCTGAGCAATCAGCGTACCGGGTCGGATTCCTTTTAAGGAGCTAGTCTTAGGAATAGGTCGCTTGAGCGAAGATGCAATAATCTCTGCAATTTCATCACAGGAAACTAAATTGCTAATCAAATTGATTAAAATCACTTTCACTTGTTTGTTTTGAGCAATCTGTTCTAATCCTTCTTTGAGATAGTGTTTAAGTTGCGTCGGTGAAGAATCGGCACGGGTTTCGCTACCCAAGTTCAAAAAGCTAATGGGTTTGCCACCCGCTTGATAGACTAAATCAGTCGTTGCCATAGTCAATCCAGCACCATTACAAACGATCGCAATTTGCCCATCGGTTTCCATTGGCACAATAGAAAGATCAGAAGATTGGGGACTACTGCCTTCTAGCTTAGTAATCAATGCTTCCAAATGAGGGTGCCTCAACCAAGCATCATCATTCACAGTAACTTTGCCATCCAGCGCCATCACTTCCCCAGAGGTGCTCACACCCAGAGGATTGATCTCAATCAAATCCAGATCGTTTTGCATGAAAAGCTGATACATCTTTTCCACAATAGAACTGACTGCTTCAATTAGCTTGCCTTCCAGTCCCATTTTTAGCACCAGTCTTCGGGCATAGTAAGCAGAAAATTCTTGTTCGACGACGACATGCTGCATCTGGTCGATCGCCATTTCTACGTCAATGCCACCCTTTCGCGACCCTAACAACACCGGGCGACGCACCGATCGATTAAGAGTAATGGCAAGATAAAACTCTTGATCGGCATCATATTTTGCTTCTGCCAAAAGCACTTTGGGATATTCTCCCATGATGGACAGGTTGAAAATTGTTTGAGCAGCAGCGATCGCATCAATCGTATTTTCAACAAATCTGACTCCCCCAACGCGCCCCCGCTCGCCATTGTAAACTTGGGATTTCAGCACCACCGGATAGGGAATGATCAGCCCCTTCAAATCCTTTGGGCGCTCAATTCGCTGAGAGGGCAACACTGGAATGCCCATGGCTCGAAACAATTCTTTTGCTTGATATTCCAGTAGATCCATTCTTTTATAGCCTTCAATGCCCCAATTCCAGGTTATTTATTGGCGTTCCATGACTCAGGCATACGTCAAGCAGAATCGGGGTAAACTTCGTACAACTGTGGAAAAATTATTTATAGAGTTCATTTATCCTACGGTAGGAATAGCAGAATATCAAACGATAACCCGGTAGATCCCACCATAAATTCTGTAATTCACGGTGTGGGCGTTGCTGAATCAAGATATGAAATTCGTAGGAGCAATCCCTTGTGGTCGCCCTCGATCTCCGGCAGGGTAGGCACAAGACCATAGCTGTCAACTAAAAGAAGGAAGCCAGATGTCAAGCGCTAGTGCGTCATTTTTTCGCCCTCGCTGGGTGTGGGCTTTGAGCAAGCCAAAAGACTGCTGAAAGCGGACAAGATAGGGAATCCATTCGGTCGCGGCATCTCGTTGTTTCGCTTGAGCAAAATGATAAAGCGACCGAAACACCATTTCCATTGAGATGCGCTCTAGCAATTGCCTTAAAGCGACTGCGACTTCTGCGCACAAGTCATTGAGGACAGCATAAAAAACCAAGTGGCATAGAGTTGAATTTGCGCCCACTGCGTCCCCCGACCCAGAGATACGCTAACCCCAGCAGTCGTTTGGTCAATAAAAAGGCATCTTCGACCTGCCAACGACAGCGGTAGAGATCACACACTTGCTGGGCTGAAAGCTGGTGGGGGTCGAGAACATTCTTCCCCTGCCTCGCAAGCCGGGGCAGGGGGGAAGACAAAATGTCGAAATTCTTCTTTCCCGCGCTTTTTATGAGCTTTGGTCATTGTTGTCTGGGGACTCCAAATAGAGCTATTTTGACTTTAACCTCTGCTTGACTTCCTTGGATTTCCTTAAGTTGACAGCTATGGTCTTGTGCCTACCCTGCTGGGGATGAAGGGCAACCACGAGGGATTGCCCCTACGAATTTCATATCTCGATTCAGCAATGCCTAACCCTATGGCAACAAAAGAGTTAATCATTTTGCCAATCTTCTGCCAATCTATTTAAGGGCGATGCCAACTTGCAAATTTGGACAAATAGTTTGGGCTGCAATCTCGGCAGACGGCTGATCTTGCCAGTGTGATAGCAAACCTTGTAACTCCGATCGCAGCCCTTGTAACGCTTCGATTTGCTCGGTGACTTGCTCAACTTTTCTCTGAAGATTTTGCTTGACATCCTCACAGGGAAGTTGCCCTTGATCATGCACTATCAGAAGATCTCGAATCTCGCGCAAGCTTAAGCCCAACGACTGCGATCGCTTAATAAACGCCAACCGCTGTAAAACCGAAGTTTCAAATAAACGATAGTTAGATTTTGAACGGCTCACCGTCGGCGTGAGCAAACCCTGCTCTTCATAATAGCGAATTGTTTTAATCGGTAGATCACTAAGAGCGGCAACCTCGCCAATTTGCAACGTTTTTTCAAGGGTGAGCGCTATCATTCTCTAGGTTCCTCGCTCATTACAACTGTATTGATTGTATATTTTGAAGCCCCTAGTCAACTAAAGACTTCAAAATGAGCAATGGGTGCCATCCGTGCTGTGGTGAAAGTGCTGTGGTGAAGAAACTAGATTAAACATGCTCAAATCCATCAGTCTATTAATCATTTCCAATGTGTTTATGACCTTTGCCTGGTATGGAGTCTATTAATCATTTCCAATGTGTTTATGACCTTTGCCTGGTATGGTCATTTGAAAGATTTGAAAACGGCTCCACTGTGGATCGCGATCGCCCTCAGTTGGTCTATTGCCTTTTTTGAGTATTGTTTTCAGGTTCCTGCCAATCGGCTAGGGTTCCAATATTTTAGTTTGCCTCAACTCAAGGTGCTGCAAGAAATCATTACCATGCTTGTCTTTGCAGGTTTTAGTGTGGCTTATATGAAAGTTCCTGTCACTCGCAATTATTTCTTCGCTGCGATGTTGCTAGCAGGAGCAGCTTACCTAATTTTTAGCGAAAAGCGCACTAGTTAGAGCAAAAAGCGCAGGGTTAAAATGGATGTTAAACCAAGTTAGTGCTTCTATTGCAGTGATTCTATTGCAAAAACTTAGAAATGTCCTGGCGGAAGATTGCATTTTCAAAGAAAAACTTCATATTTAACCTATTCAACGGAATCTCTGTAGAATTCACATTTCTGTAAGATTCGCATTATCTAAACTGGTACAGCAGGACGAGAAAAGGTCAAGACAACCACTATCGGTTATTCTTTATTTTTCTAAGGATCTTTATGTCCTAACCTCTTCATCCGTTGCCATACTCCGCTTTTTATTGAGGTTATCGAATGGATTCTACGCAGCAGAACGTTCAGCCGATTTCACCGTCTAACGAAAAAAATGAGGCGACTCCGGCGATCGGAGGGGGTTTGCCAGTGATTGAATACTGGGCAGAACATACGCTTTCGCTGGAAGGTCCTAAACTTTGGAAAACATTGCTGCATAACAGTGCGTGTCTATCCTGTTCTTGGGGAACAGGTGGACAAAAAGGTGGCTTCACCAATGAAGAAGGCGAAAAGCTCCAGCGATGCATGAAAAGTGTGGAATCGATTTCAGCAGAACTCAAGCCCGCTGTTCCCATGCAGGTATTTGAGCAGCGAAGCATCGATCAGCTTCAACAATTGACTTCCATGGAAGCGGATCAGTTGGGACGGTTAGGCTATCCGATGATCTTGCGAGAAAAAACCTCTTACTATGAACGAGTTTCATGGGAAGAAATTTATCAAATTGCTGAGGCAGCCTTTCGCAAACAGCCTGAGCGTGTTGCCTCTTATAGTTCAGGGCGTTCCTCAAACGAGGCGGCGTTCTTGTTGCAGTTGATGATGCGAACTTTAGGCTCTAATAACTTGGCAGATTGTTCTGACCTGTGCCATGCGCCCTCAACGACAGGGTTGAACAAGATGTTTGGCACCCGCACTTCAATAGTGAGCTTAGAGAATCTGAAAAAGGCAGATTGTGTGGTGTTGGCGGGTTCAAACCCGTCCTATAATCAACCACGTTTAATGAATGAGTTGATTAAGCTGCGCGATCGCGGGGGAAAAGTGATCATAATTAACCCAATCATGGAAATTGGCTTAGTCAAATTTGGCTCTCCAGCGTTTCCCGTCAAATCCTTGATTCCGGGTTCTGAGATTGCCTCATTATATCTACAACCGATTCCCGGTAGCGATACTGCGCTCTTTGTCGGCATTCAAAAGTCTTTAATTGAACAAGGACTGGCTCAAGAGAACTACCTGTGCGCTTATACAGAAGGGTGGGAAGCCGTTGTTGAGCAAGCGATATCAACTTCCTGGGAGACAATTACAGCAACCTGTGGTGTCTCTCAACCAGAGATTGAGGCGGCGGCAACCATCATCGGCACATCTAAAGGCGTTGTTTTTGCCTGGGCAATGGGCATCACTCAGCAAAAAAACAGTGTAGACAACGTTTACAGCATTGCAAATACGGCTTTACTGTCGGGGAATGTGGGCAAAGAAGGGGCAGGTGTGATGCCTGTGCGCGGACATTCCAATGTGCAGGGATTTGGATCGATGGGGGTAACAGTGGATCTCAAAAAAGAGATTCAGAAAACCTTAGAAGCGCTGCTGGGACGATCGCTCAGTTCGGTGAAGGGATACAACACGCGATCGCTAATTGAGGCGGCGGATGCAGGCAAAGTAGATACTCTCATTTGTCTGGGCGGCAACTTATATGGAGCCAACCCAGATTCGGCTCAAGCCAAACGAGCATTAGGCAACATCGACACCATCATCTATGTGGCGACAAAGCCGAATTTAGGGCATTTTCACGGCTTAGCCAAGGTCAACACGATCGTGATTCCAGTCCTTAATCGATTTGAGAATCCCTACAAAACAACGGTTGAATCGGGCAATAATTTTGTTCGCTTCAATGATCCAGGTGAAACCCATCTCAAAGATGCGGATCTCATTCCTGAAGTGATGTTTCTCACAGAACTAGCCCATCGGATTCATGGGAATGATCCTGTTGATTGGCGCAGATTGCAAGATACAAAGTATGTGCGGCAACTGATCGCCCAAACCATTCCTGGATTTGAAAAGATGGCGGCGATCGATGAAACAAATGAAGAATTTACCATTGGTGGGCGGATTATTTCAGAGCCACATTTTCCCACACCGTCCGGCAAGGCAACCATGTTCATAACGCCTTTACCAACTTTATCTTTGCCCACTGTGAAAGAGTTTGGCGTGCCTGAATCGACTCAAGGAATTGTGGTTGCTTTGATGACAGGACGCAGCTATTCTCAACACAACACTGTAGTTTACAAAATTGATGACAAGTATCGAGGAATGCCCCATCGCAACTGTATTTTGATGAACCAATCTGATGCAGAACAGGCTGGATTACACGCCCATCAGCGGGTTACGGTTCAAGGGAATGTGGGCAAATTAGAGCAGGTGGAAGTGATTTATGGATCGGTTCGTCCCGGATCGGCGTTGATGTTCTACCCTGAAGTCAATGTCATTTTTCATCCAGAAATCGAAACGCGATCGGGGACTCCAGCCTACAAACGAGTGCCCGTTTTAGTTCATGCATAAATGCAGTGTAGTGAAATGCCGTGTATTGAAGCGGTGCAGTTATTACGCTCTTGGTGGCATGGGCAACCACAGAAGCCCTAGTGCGCGATCGCAGTCCTTGCTCCTAACATGATTTTATAGAGATAGGGACTGTTAACTACCCATCTCGGATGAGTGTTCAGCAAAAATATCACTACTTCGGATAGAGAAAGTTCTACAAGTTCTCTTGTATAAACAATACAAAGAGCATTTCTAAAGCATCTAAAAAGCCTTTGCTAGCTGTCTTTCAACGCTTATTTAGTAGATCTGCCGTAAACATGTTTGTATTGTTTTTTTGGAGTTTAATAGGCTATGTCATATACTGATCGTCCCATAGATAGACCCATGGACTATGTGGCTGAACGCCCTGTTGCGGTTGCTACTGCCGAGTATCACGATCGCGTTCGTTGGGGTCCCATTTTTGCTGGGCTAGTAATTGCCCTTAGCACTCAACTTGTTCTCAGTGCATTAGGGGCAGCGATCGGACTTACAGGTATCGCTGGTTCAGGCGCGCCGCGCTCTAATGCAGGTGAAGTTGGCTCTGCTGTAGGAATTTGGTCAATCATTAGTTTATTTATTTCGTTGTTTATTGGGGGATGGGTCACGACTCGATCCTGTGGTGCAATGAATAAGAGTACAGCATTGCTCAATGGAGCCATTCTATGGGCAACTACCTTGGCAATCAGCGCTTGGCTGCTTTCTAGCGGTGTTTCAGGTGCCTTTGGTGTTGCTGCATCGAATGCTGGTGAGATTATTAACCAAGTTCAACAGGGTGGTGTTGATGTGCCAAATGCGGCTCCTGGCAACGTACCTAATGTAACGGCTCAACAAACCCGCGATATTGCTGGCAATGCGGCGAAAGTCGGCTGGTCCTTTGTGTTGGGTTCTCTGTTAGGGTTAGTTGCTTCTTTGTTAGGCGCTTCTGCGGGTGCCCGTCGCCCTCGTGTTGCAACGACCAGTACGACGATTTAACGGTTGAGATCGCGTCATTCACGTTTTGGATTACTTTTTGGGTTATTGATATCGTTCGTTTCTCTGTATAAGCTAGGAACGAACGATTTTTTTTTCGTGTCATAACTTTGGGCGCTTTTCACTCTGCACGTTATTGCAAACTATCTCTATCGACAGAGGAGGAGTTATGTACGTTTCGCTACAGTATATGAGTAGTCAATTGAGTTGTTGATTCAGTTGATTGTCATCCTTAAAATCACAATTTTGGAGAAAAACAATGTCTTTAGAAGATAAAGCAAAAGCAGCCGCCAAGAAAGTTGAAGGCACTGTTCAAGAAGGGGCAGGAAACCTGACTGGTGATAAAGAAGCCGAAGCAAAAGGAAAGGCAAAGAAGGCTGAAGGTGAAGCTCGTGAAGGGGTTGAGAATGCAAAAGATACTGTGAAAGATGCCCTTCATTAGTTTTAATCATCTTTCTTAGTTTTTTGTTTTAACCAAGCGTTCGCATTTTATCAAGATGTGGACGCTTGATTATTTTGAAAGCAACAGAATTAGTTAAGAGCGGAGTGCAGTTTAGATCTGTTTACTAAGGGATCGTTAAGAAATTACTTCACACTTTCCAGCTTCACACTTTCCAGATATAGCCCTAAGCATTTAGATTAGGGCTATATGTAGAGGAAAGAAAAACATTAGATAATACCAATGCCCGTCCCTT
>NZ_JBFPDP010000074.1:0-18218 GCF_040830845.1 Sivoneniella epilithica UHCC 1019 | reverse complement strand
ACTCAAAACTCAAAACTCAAAACTCAAAACTCAAAACTCAAAACTCAAAACTCAAAACTCAAAACTCAAAACTCATTAGTAGCATCCCTGGGTAAGAAGCTGAGCAATTTCAGCATGGCATTCGTTGGTTATTTCTGCCACCAGCGATCGCGCTTGCTTTCCTTGATAATCTGCCCGCTGTGATCTTTTAATCCAATAGGGGCGACCAATTAAAACGCTCACCTGTTGATAAACAATCATTGGATGCCAGCCGGGTTGATCAAACAGCGGCTCTGAAGGATCAACCAAACTCAGCATTCGTAGGGGAACTGCGGCATTGGTGGATTCTTGATGAGATGCGATCGCCACGGGGAGAATTGCTAGATTTGCGATCGGTGCCCTTAGCGCTAGGTGAGCAAATCCACGCTGAAAGTCACCCATTTTTTCTGGTAGAGTTGGCTGCACCATTGGTTGTGCGCCTTCAGGAAACACGCCGACTGTTTGCTGCAACTGGAGTAATTGACTGGCTTTCTGAAAAAAGCTTTGTTGCCGCTGGTCAGGCGATCCTAATGGAAAACACCCTAACTTAGTCACCATTTCTCGCAGAACGGGCACCTCGCCCATGTAGTGATGACACGCAAACCGAATTGGACGCTGTACGGCAGTCATCAATAACGGGGCATCCATAAAACTACGATGATTCCCAACGACTAAGATTGCTCCATCTTGAGGAATGCGATCGCGGTAGTGTGTATGGATTCGAGTGCCAAGCAGGGACAAAAATAGTTGAGAAACCTTTAGAGGATCGTCTGGAAACATTAGATACCTTGAATTGAGCAATCAAAACTTGAATAGGTCAACATTAGAATTGGATATGAGCCACAGTATGTGACTTTTCTAAAACTTTTCTTAAACACTGCAAAGACAGCGATCGCCTTTAATAAAGCGTGTTAGAAAGCTTTGAAAGCGATGTTTCGAGGAATAAAAACTTAAGGTAAGAGCAATTAATCACCCATCACTTCTATAGAGTTATTTAAGATTTAATATCTAAACACAAATCGGTTGAAGCTTTCTAGCCTCCTCTGATAGATTCCTGCTTTTATTTAAGTCATTCTAGGGAAGTAAACGCGCTCACTCTTAAAAACTAAATTTGCTATGGCAACAGATGAATAGGGTTAGGACACAAAGATTCTGGAGAAATCAGGAATAACGGATGGTTGTTATTTTGACCTTTCCTCGTACTGCCATACCTTTCAAATCAATAACATTTTGGACACTTTTTATCGTTGCCCACTAACTATAAACCTCGCTCAAAAAACAGACTTAGATTTTAAGGTAAGAATCAAATAATTTCTATGGAATGGATAAGCCAAGCAAATAGGTTGTAATAAATACCTAGTTAATTTAAGGTTTGCTTCAGCCGTTCAACTCAGCTTTACGGTTAGAATCGGGTAGTGCCAATTGCACTTGTGCATCACACTTTAGTATCACTTATCTATGACATAAAAGTTGCTAATTACTACTAGCAGCTACTTTCAAAAAATTTGTGTACTTTCAAAAAAAGCATGACAGTGTTGTTCGCTCCTCTTTTCATATTTATATGTGAGGAGTGAAGATTTAAATAAATTCATGAGTTCTAAACCTATCAATAACCATCAATTTGTCATTACAACCCCTCTTTATTATGTGAATGCGCGTCCTCATGTCGGCAG
Organism: Sivoneniella epilithica UHCC 1019; assembly: GCF_040830845.1. Lineage (NCBI taxonomy): Bacteria > Bacillati > Cyanobacteriota > Cyanophyceae > Leptolyngbyales > Leptolyngbyaceae > Sivoneniella > Sivoneniella epilithica. The sequence goes on along the minus strand of NZ_JBFPDP010000074.1, from coordinate 16,527 downwards.
TGCTTATCCCACGATCGCAGCTGATGTGCTTGCCCGTTTTCAGCGATTACGGGGAAATTCTGTGCTGTTTGTTACTGGCACCGACGAACATGGTCAAAAAATTCAGCGGACGGCTGAAGGGTTAGGGCGCGATCCCCAAGCCCATTGTGACCAAATTGTGGCAGAATTTCAGGCTTTATGGAAGCTGCTAGATATTCAGTTCGATCGCTTCATTCGCACGACTGATCCCCGACACGAGATTATTGTTAAAGAGTTTTTTCAGCGCGTTTGGGATCAAGGCGATATTTACCTAAGCCAGCAAACAGGTTGGTATTGTGTTGCTTGCGAAGAATTTAAGGAAGAGCGCGAACTGCTAGATCAGCATCGTTGCACCATTCATCCCACAATTGAAGCAGAATGGCGCGATGAGCAAAACTACTTTTTTCGATTGTCGAAATATCAAGATCAGCTTGAACAGCTTTATCGCGATCGCCCCGATTTTATTCAACCAGATACTCGCCGGAATGAAGTCATTCGCTTTGTCAGCCAGGGATTACAAGATTTTTCGATTTCCCGTGTCAACCTCGATTGGGGCATCCCCGTTCCGCCCGATCCCACCCACACGCTTTACGTTTGGTTTGATGCTCTGCTGGGATACGTGACTGCCCTGCTAGAGCCAGACGATGCACCCAGTTTGGACAATGCCCTAGCCCGGTGGTGGCCCATTAACTTGCACCTAATTGGCAAAGATATTTTGCGGTTTCATGCCGTATATTGGCTCGCCATGCTGATGTCGGCGGGTGTTGACCTCCCCGATCGTATCTTTGGACACGGCTACCTCACCAAAGATGGGCAGAAAATGGGTAAAACCTTGGGAAATGTTTTAGACCCGTTTGCTATTGTGGAACGCTATGGCTCGGATGCCGTTCGGTATTACTTCTTGAAGGAGATTGAGTTTGGTCGAGATGGTGATTTTAACGAAACGCGCTTTATCAATATCCTGAATGCTGAACTCGCAAACGATTTGGGCAATCTGCTCAACCGTACCCTCAAAATGGCGCAAAAATACTGTCAGGGTCTAGTGCCTAGCCCATTGGCATCAGATACGGATAATCCTCTTGCTCTGTTGGGGAATACCTTGGGCGATCGCGTCACTGGTGCTTATGAGTCGCTTGCTTTTAGTGAAGCCTGTGATGCCATCTTGGGGTTAGTGCGATCGGGCAACAAGTTCATTGATGAACAAGCTCCGTGGGCTTTATATAAACAGGGAAACCAAACCGCCGTTGAACAGGTCATATACACCGTGTTGGAGTCCGTTAGATTAGCAGCATATCTGCTATCGCCAATCATCCCCAACGTGAGCAACGCCATCTACCAGCAGTTAGGATTTTCAATCAACTTTACTCACCAACAAACCGAGTCTGCCCCTTTTGCAATTCACTCTACTTGGGGAATACTTCCCATAGGGCAACCTTTAGGCGATCCGCAACCTGTGTTTCAGCGCCTAGAACTTTTAGAAACTGTTTCCTAGTGATTCAAACTCCATAAATCGCCCCAAAATTTCATTCCCATAATTAATTTTCATAAAAAAAGAGGCAATACGCCATGCTAGATAACACGTCCAATTTTGAAATGAGCGAGTCGGTTTTCACGCCCCAACAAGTATTAGAAAATCGGGGGCGAGTTGCCATATTTATTGATGGCTCTAACCTCTTCTATGCAGCCTTGCAGCTAGGGATCGAAATTGATTACACAAAGCTGTTATGCCGTTTAACGGGGGGATCGCGGCTACTGCGATCGTTCTTTTATACCGGAGTTGATCGCACCAATGAGAAGCAACAGGGTTTCTTGCTATGGATGCGGCGCAACGGCTATCGAGTGATTTCTAAAGATTTAGTGCAGTTACCAGATGGCTCCAAAAAAGCCAACCTAGACGTAGAAATTGCGGTAGATATGATCTCGTTAGTGGGATCGTATGATACCGCAGTATTGGTCAGCGGCGATGGGGATCTAGCGTATGCCGTCAACGCCGTCAGCTACCGGGGCGTGCGTGTAGAAGTAGTCAGCCTGCGGGCAATGACCAGCGACAGCTTAATTAATGTTGCAGATCGCTACATTGACTTAGATGGCATTAAAGAAGATATCCAGAAAAATCCTAGAAGCTATACCTATCGTCCGCTTTCAGGCATTGGATTAGTAGATAGCGGCTTGGAATAAAGCCAGTGTGCTATTAGCTAAAAGCCTACAATAGAAGCATAGTGATTGATCCCCGTGAACTTTTCTGGGATTTTAGAGTCTAGTAACTAGATTTGCTCATGCTGGGTCTACTTAGGAGTTTGCTTGTGTCGTCTTTCTTTTCCTCTCAGCGATGGGTGCGAGTTGCTTTAGCGCTTCTAATGGGTGGATTGCCCTTTGGGGCGATCGCCTGTAGTGGGCAAAGCCAAACCGAAAAACAGCTTGCTAAGGAAGCCCAAAATTTTGAGAAGGAAAATTTTGACACCGACTTAACCTTTGCCTTTGTCACCCTAGAGGAGTTTGATCAAAAAGGGCGGCTGTGGTGGAAGGTTAAGGCAAAAGAAGCAACCTATAGCAAAGACAAAAAAAATGCCCAGATTAAAGATCCTAAAGGAGAGTTTTTCCAAGATGGAAAGGCGGTTCTGAAAGTTTCAGCGCAAAGTGGTGAAGTGCAGCAAGACGGTCAACGCATTTTTTTAAGAGGCAATATTCTAGCCACCGATCTACGAGATGGATTGGTGATTAAAGCGAATGAACTGGAATGGCGACCGAAAGAAGATTTAATCTTGGTGCGAAATAATGTGACGGGGACACGCCAAAAAATAGTCGCAACTGCAAAAAATGGTAAATATTTAACCCGTGCCCGTCGATTAGATCTAGAGGGCAGTGTGATTGCTGCATCAAAAGATCCGAGCTTTCAGGTCACCACCGATCGCTTGGCGTGGCTGGTGGAGAAGCAAAAATTGGTCGGCGATCGCCCCCTGCAAATGCAGCGCTATGAGGACAAAACGGTCACCGATCGCGCGACTGCTGATAGTGGTGAAATGGATATTAAAGCGGAAACTTTGACCCTGAAACAATCCGCCCAACTGAATATTGCCGACCCGCCGATCTTAGTCACTGGCAACCAAATTATTTGGAAGATTAAAGACCGCAAGATTGCTTCTAATCAGCCCATTACCTTTTTTAATAGCAAAGATAAGGTGACTCTGACGGGCAATCAAGGCGACTTAGACCTGGTAACCAGAGATTTAAATCTGGTGGGAAATGTGAACGGTGGGGGCGGATCGCGCCAATCGTCACTCCAATCCGATCGCCTTAAGTGGAATATGACGAGCCAAGCCTTTGAAGCAGACGGGAATGTGATTTATCGCCAAGCAAAACCCCCCTTAAGTCTATCGGGTCCGAAAGCCAGCGGCACTCTCAAAGATCAGCAAGTGGTCGTTAGTGGCGGCAGAGTGGTAACTCAATTTGTCCCTTAAGGCTGAATTGGTAGCCGCACTGAAATCAGTTGAGTGGGCGACTGATGAACCGTCGTGCTGATTGTCGTTGATGCGGCAGGGTTGCCTAAGCCAGAAAAGGTAGAAGCCACCACACTGAGAACAACCGTTGCGATCGCCGCTTCTATGATCAAAGTCCCTTTCATTGCAAAAACCTCCAGCAGCAAATCCATCTAAGGATCTATACAGTTGCCCCTACAGATTTTATGCAAACATTGCCTAACTATTGCAACCATCCTGTGTACCATCCGCCAACCGGACAGCGCCCAAAAGAGTATCTACAATCGCACATCGCTGCGTCTCAACAGAGGCACCCTTTGGTTTCACCTTCACCACAAAAAGTTTGTCCGTTGCAGTTGAAGTTCCCAACCAGTCCCGATCAACTGCACCTTTGGTATCAAACAAGATCTGCTTTGTCGATGATATAGAAGAGGTTGCTGAAAACTCCATGGTTCCAACTTTAACCTCGCCGTCTCCCAGCGTCCGCCAATTGTTGATCGCTGTAACATCGAGAGGTATGCTGCTTTGGGGCACGATTGCAGCACGAGGAGGAGTTGCCACGCCATCTCCATCAAAGACGACAAACCGTCCAATTCGAGTCGTTTTTGCCTGATTTTGCGCCTCTCGAATCACCTGCACTGCCTGTTCTCGAATAGTACCTATTCGCTGGCGGTTCATCAGCGCAGTCCAGCTTGGTGCAGCAATGGCAAACAGCACCCCAATAATAATGAGTACCACCAAAATTTCTAGGAGGGTAAACCCAGCAATAGAGGCTTTATGGCGAGTGTGTAACTTGTGTGCTTTCATCGGTGTGGCTCCAATCAGGAAACTGAAATCAACTTAATCATCCGTCTTTTTTGCCAATAATGCCTCGTACCAATACGCGCGTTTGTAGGGGCGAAATACGCTCAGTGTTATCAGTATTATTTGTTTTGGAAAATCCGCCCTGCCCTGAGACATTACCTTTGAGGACTATCAGGACATCTTGGTTACTGGATGGAGGATTGACTAGTTTGCCTGTGATCGGATTTGTAATTTGGTTGACGATACCGCCATCTCGAACACAAGCATAAAAACTGCGAAATGGAGGATTGCTGTTAGTGGTCGGACTAAGGGCGCGATCGCGAGAAACATCATCCGTGCCAAACTCATCGCATTTTGGCGCATTTGCAGTATCCCCTGGAGTTGTGGTGTCTACAAAATCCACCAGCGCAAAAGCTTGTCCTATTGGAGGGGTAGTCTGTCGATTAATTGGCGGAGCAGCACCACCATCTTGTAGAGGCCACTGCTGAAACGTGAACTCTGGCTCCTCCAAAGGATCTACAAATCCTGGAGTTTGATCTTGTTCATTTGTAGGATCAGATGGAAACTGGCTTAACTCATACCGTGTTAATCGTGCCTTGCCGTTCCAGATGCCAGTATTGGTCCGATCTACCCCATAAACGACCAATGAATAGGAATATCCTGCTAGACAGGGCACCTTTGCCTTAGTCATGATGTTATTGGTTACGGTATCTGGATTATCGCTACCAAGATCATCCGCCTCTGCCTTACATAAATCCTTGATTTTTTGAGGTAATTCTTTGGTTCTCCAAAATGCTAGCACTGCAACCTTATCGGGCTTTGCATTAATATCTCCTGGAATGTATTTGATAATTCCAGGACAAGTTTTTGCAAAGTCTTTACCCGATGTGGGGATGCCATTGCCTTGTAAGCACTCTCCATTGTAGACAAAGACTGCCGATCGCACATCTTGAGCTATATAGTCCATTGCGGCTTGCATATCCTGCTGCACTTGGGTTCGTGCCGCATCTCTTTGATTGGTTTCGGTCAATTGTACTACAAGTGTCAGCAATGCCACCACAATCAAAGAGCCAATGATCATCGCTACCAAAAGCTCTAATAGCGTAAATCCTTTAGCACGGCGACCCTTTCGTGTTGCTCGGAATACTATACGCTGCCATTTAAGTCGATGATTGGAGAAAAAGTGAGCCATAGGAATTTATGGGGTGGGTGAAAGAAGTAGGTTAAAAATAATTTCAATTCAAGTTAAGGGGTTCCATCTACACAATTTACTGAATCTACTTTGCCTACACGAGATACTTTGGTTGTCAGGACTTGTAGGGGTTTCCTCAGTGCCCCTGTAGTCGGATCGTCCCCTGCCCGTCCTGTGGTCAATCCCAACGACATTCGCTCAGCGCCAAGATTTGACATAGCATCCCCTAGTTTGTAGCCATACACTCGCACGGTCAAATCAAATGAATAAGGAACCGTTGCAGTTGAACCGTTAGGAATGCAATCATTCGCTCGAACCACTTGCATCGCAAATTCTGGATCACAATTACCATCATCTGGATCATCTGGATCATCACCATCACCATCTACATCTACTGGAATTACTTGAGTGGCAGACGCTTGCACAGTTGGAGAAGGATATTTATTAGTAGGACACTGATCGCTTGGGGAGGATAGTACACTTGTGTTAACCCCGTTTGCTACGCCTGTTCCTACTTGGGGGAGTTGAGTCTCTGTTGCAGGTCCCCGTTCCATCACAACTCTGACGCGATCGATCTCTGCCTGAGCAATTGCGTTTGCTTGTTCTGCTCGACGCGATTGGATACGGCTGGCGGTGGCAACAAAAATAGGCGGCGTAATGGATACGACCGTAATTGCAATAATGACGATCGCTACCAAACATTCAAGCAAGGTCAATCCTTGGTCAGATGTGGCAGGACGTGATCGCAACAGCCGTAATAGCAAACTAGAGAAAGCAAACGGAGAAGACGAGTGACGCACTAGCATCGTAGTTTCCTAAAGTGGAAGGGCGAAAACCCCTTTCCTCGCTAAGAGAAGAGGGAATAAAGGCAATCTAAGTTGGGCAGTTAAGCGAAGCGGCATTAAATCCAGTAGGTGGCTGGTTTTTTAAGGCGATACAGAGATTTTTCATATAGGCATCGCTGCCGGAGGGTTCTTCATAAAACTCGTTTTTCTCTTTACTAAGAGAGGTAAACCGCGTTGCTGCTGGGCTTGCCTGCGCCAACTGTAGCCCCACATCATATCCCCATAGACGAGCAGGCGGTCTATAGGGAAGCACCTCGCGCCCAGTAATAGGAGTTTCACCCGGTTCCCAGCTATCGTCATCAAAGGGGCCCGTTGCATAGTTACTGAAGTTGAGTTGTAGAAATGACCCAGAGAAACGCAGTCTACTCGCACCGTCATCCCAGTTTTCTAGGAAGCGGGGGAAGTTACTCAAAGCTCCATAGCCCTGGAATTGCCGAGCGGGAACTATTCCACTCACCATGATTACGTTCACGCCAGTTTCTTGATTCGGCGGAATCCGTTGGAGGGTACGTGCGCCGCTATTGGAAGAGTTCTTGTTATCCATATACTCTCCCTGAATGACTGTGTCGTTAGCAGAGCTATATTCCACAGGCACCGAAGTTGCACTGGCAATTAGCCCATTGCCATTCCGGGATATTTTTACAGGTGAGTAGATGGGGTCACCTGGATTTTCTCTCACCCAGTTCCAGCCAGAGGCGTTGGTCAAATCCTTGCTGGGGCGATTCTGATTGAGGAAGGAGGTTGCCCCAGCCGCAGCATCATTCAGGCAACCCGCAGCACTGCCAAACAGGGCTTTATCAGTATCGTTATAGACTTCTGCGCCCTTCTTGGTGCCATTCGTATAGACTTTACTGGTGTTTGTACTGCCGGAACTCGTGGTGTCGTCAATTCCGCCTTCATTAGCGTTTGGACGCGGATTTGCTGTCATGAAGGTGTCGATCGCACTGCCATCACAAAATCGATCGCTCAAAATCGAAACGCTATCTGCCAAAATTTCTGAAGGTCGCCATAAATCCTCATCGGGGTCGGCAAACTTTGGTTCGGGTTGAGATGCATCTCGATTATCGTAAAAAGTGGCGCTGCTATATTGGGTTGGATCGGTTGGCAGTGGCAACTGAAACTCTTCTAGCGGTGCGTTGGTGGTTTTATCTTGATGCAGGTTGAAGTTGCCCATGATGTATACGGGCTGATCGCTGATAAAAGACAGCCCCCGGAAGTTGTCAGCCTTATCAACGGCACCTCCTCGTTTGAGAACCGCGCCATTGCGAAGACGGAAGCCATGCGGACGGCGATCAGGATCGGCAATAAAATCTACAGGCTTGGTTGAAACGTTAAAAGCTGCATTCAGCGCTGGATCGGTTTCTGCGCCTGGAGTTTGGGCATCGGTATAAGCTAAGGTGCCAGCGGGACGGGCGATCGCATCTTCGCGGACTGCATCTTCGCGGAAAGCATAAACAATACCGCTCACTGGCAACCAGGTATCATCATCAATCGCCGTATTTCGTAGCATATTCAGGTCAATATCCAAGGCGCGAGTCGGCAGCCACTCTCGCCCGTTGAACAGCACCTTATCTTGGAAGGGAATTGCCGCGATCGTGCCATCGGGAGTAACAATGCGGTTTGGATTGGGGTCAGCGGCAGCCGGAGTCGCGATCGTCGGGAGTACCCAATTTGTGGTGGTAAGTTTGGGGACTAAAGCAGCAGCCTGAACTGAATTGTCCTCTATTGGGAGCAAAAAGGGATTATAGGTAAAAGATACAATTGCACCAGGATTAGCTGCACCACTTGGCAGTTTGGCTGGGATGGTTGTGTAGTCGATTGAATAAGCTGTACCTGCTGGAGCTTGGGTTGCATTGACTGGCTCATAGGAATATCCAGTGTTAAACCGAGTAATGTAGGGTTCCTTCCAAGGCTGATAAGCAATTGGCAGAGCCGTACCACCCGTATACAGCTTTGGATTACCGGGTTGGCGGTAGTCTGCTCCACCAGCAGGAAGATCTCCTAGATGGTCGTGAGTCACTTCAGGAAAGATGTAGTAGAGCGATGGAAACTTGGGCGCAACCGTTGCTCTCTTCCAATTGTTATTAGTGCCAACCGCAGTTCTTAAAGCAGGAGTAACAAAATCTGCATTAACTGTTTCACTATTTGTCAGCGTTGGATAGTACGTCTGAGCGGGAGCCGGCAGATTAGTGTTGTTGGCTGGATCGCCAAGTGCAGGATAGTTATTATCTCCTAGAGATGTTTTGAGATCCTGAAGATTTCCAGCCGGGATTACCTCACCACATAAACGAGACAATGCTAAGCGAGAGCGGGCTTCTCGTCCAACTGCGCCACCTGTTGCTGCCAAACTAGGCGCACTTGCTGCGCTGGAACCAGCAGGCGTGTTGCTGACTTTGAAAATATTAGGATCACAAGCAGAAGACCATAGCCCTACCACATTCCCACCAGCGGTTCCGGGCATTTCTAAAATATAAGGATTGTAGTTCCAAGTGTTGGCAGCAGGGGAAGGTCGAAAACCATAGGTGCGATCGCGCCGAATCTGGAAGTGTTCATGAATCAGTACAGCTAGTTGATATTGCGGATCATTTTCCACATCAGCGGAAGCACTGTCAGCTCTAATATCCTTTAGCAGCGCTGCTAAAAACATATCAGGAGTAACGCGATCATAATCACGCGGATTATATTTCGTTAAGTCAGGTGTGGCAACTGAATCGTCATAGTTGTAGGTTGCTAACAGCTTTTTGTCACTTATCACCTCACCATCTGTATCACCGATATTCCCATTCATCATGCCGAACAGCTTTCTACCTAAACTATCTAAGGCAGTTTGATTGCTAGCGGCACTGGGATTAAACTTTTGCACCTGGTTAATGTTGTATGCCAGCATTCCCATCGTGCAGCCTGCGGTTTCTAGATAGCTCTGATCCGCAGGGCTATTGTTTCCTGCTGTTAAAGCACGACGCAGGTTAGAGAAGTTGCCCCACATGGTCACGATTGGGTCGGGATGAATCAGTCCTGGTTCTTGTTTTGGCGGAAAGGCTCCATCAGGATCACCAGCGAAATTTGCTAGATTAAGCAGTGCTTGGCGTAGACCGCCACCCTGTAGCTGGGCTACTGTTGGCGGCTCAAATTCCCAGCCATTGGTGCCCTTCCCATAGAAAAAGTCTGTGTATAGTGTCTCTGTTCCGCCATTAAAGCGATAAGGCTTAAAGTTCACCGATTGACGTAAGGTATATGGTGAACCTGGATGAGCAGTTAGTGCAAGACAAGCAGCAGGAGTACGACCATCGGCTGTTTCTCCTAAACGATAGTGATAGATTGCGGCGGCTTGTACTGCGGCTAGATTATCTCGCAGCGCCCGTCGTTGTTTGGTTTCGTGCTTACGGCTGGCATTTGCGGTGCCTGTGTAAGTGTAAGCAGGATAAAGCGGATCTCCTTCGACATCGCTTTTAGCTGCATCAGCAGTTGCAACGTTATTAGTCGGAGCATAAGCAACTGTTTTCAGGTTTGATACATTTCCAGTTTCATTTCCTGCGCCTTCAGGATAAGGAACTTTCTGATCTAAGGTAGTAGTTGGGACTGCATCGGGTCTATTTTGTGGTGCAATCCAACCATAAGGATTGCCTAGTTCCAAGCGTTCGCCGACCAAGATTCTCATGCCGCCCGTATAGACCTTGGAGGTAGAAGTATCTGAATCTTTGAAGGTTCGGCGCTCCCAGTAGCCATCTAAACCTGGAACAACACCGCTAGTAGGAGGATCATTAATTAGTTCTGGAGGGGCTGTAATATTAGTACCGACTGGTGTTCCAGTAGGGATTTTAATTGCAGCACTATAGCGCACTTTAGGACCATAACGATTATCTGCCCGGTAAAGGTCATCTACATAGGGCTGTGTACTCAGTGGATCGCTGACAAACCGACCCGGATTAAAGTCTGTTGGTCTGATGGGGTCAATAATGGCTCCGGTATTCGTAATATCAGGCTTTGTCGCCTGATGAATATCTTCTGTTAGCAATTTGACCGGATCGGTGGAGATTCCAATCACATCTTTTGATCCGGTTGCCCAATCTTTAGCAGGAGTAATCTGATCCTGGTTATAGGTGCCACCATTATATTTATCAACCCGTTGCGCACTTTTATACTCTGTGTTTCGCCCTAACTCACCCCCTGCAATAATTCCTTTAAAAGCAACACCGCCATTCACTCGCAATGGATCGGCTGGATCAATAGCAAACTCACGCACCGAGATTTCAGAGTTGCTTTCTGGCTTAAACAGACAAGATTTCGTAGCACTAATCAAGAAACTGTTAAAGATACCGCCATCATCCCGCCCAATGAAGATATTGCCCTCGCTGTGCATGGCACCGTTCCAGTTCATCGGTGCCCCAGAAACTGCCTCTAGGTCATACTTAAACCAGGCTCCCCATTTGTTACCCCGATCTAACTTATAATCCTGCAAAAACTCCAGGGTGGTGAAGTTGACAGGGTTGCCATTTTGCACAGCCTTTTGGTTGACCACAAAAGCATCGATTTGGAAGCGCTTCCGCAAAATGGAGGTGTTGGAGACATCTTGGAACCAGCCCCCTTCTACCTTGGAACCACCGCCCTTCGTCCGACACTTCACCGCAGAACTGTTACTCTGTGGACCAGAGCGCACATAGGGACCATCATTATTTCCCTTAGCTTTTTCCTGATCATCCAGTGTGAGTAATGCTACAGGACCAATTTCGTTTACGGCAGTGGCATCAGGAGTAGAAAAGTTGATTGAATAAACGATCGCTTTCCGATCATCAGGCGGACCCTCTTGATACACCCAGGCGTTATCAAGTTCCCCATCATCATTGATATCAATCCGGGTTTCATCATCCAGCTTGTAAGGATTTTCCGCAGTCGTCAAAGGATCTACGTCCGTTGCTGCTTCACCAATGGGTCGGTGTGCTTCATTTAGCAGCATACTAATAATAAATTCTTCGGAAGGGGTGCCGCTAGGCAGCCGGGCATCTTTGCCAAACAGGTAGTCGAGCTTGGCACGGGCGCGATCGATCGCTGGGGTTGCCGCATTATAAATCTGCCGACTTTGGACGTTGGCGATCGTGCGGCTAGTGCTATTGAACGACCGGAAGGTGAGTGCGCCCACAGTTAGCGACACTACCAAAATCAGAAAAACCGTGGTAGGCAACACAAACCCCGCAACACGGGGGCGGCGATTGAGCAAAAAGACGGTTCGCAGCAGCCAAGTCACCATAGATTTGGTCAGGCGGCGGGAGAGCTTCCAAACCTGTTTCAAAATGGGTTGAAGTTTTTTGGCTAACTTGCGATCTGACATGGCTGCGTCCTGAGGGTAGTGGGGTGACGAAGAAGGGAAAAGAGGTTAGGGAAGAGGCAAGAAATATAAAGTGAGTGATGGAAGCGCAAGAAAGGCTCCAAACCGAGTAAATTATGAACGAGTTTTTTGAAAAGCCACCAATTTCCAAGGCTACTTGAGACGAATAATTCAACTAATTCAGTTAGGGAAGTTTCAGGTCATAAGTAGGATAAAAGTTGAATCTGAAGCAACAGGGAAAGGGGCTTGGGGAACAGAAGGATAGACAGTTGCGGAGCAAATAACGTAGATCATCACACTGCAATGCAGCCATGTTACCCACTCTGTGTGAAAAATATATCAACCCACTATAACAATTATATGAATTGTCTCTGTGTGACCTGGTTCACACGCAGAAAATGAAAAAGGACATACTGGTGTATGCCCTTTCAGAAAAACGCGATCGCGTTTTCCCTTTTGTCCTATATTTATTGTCCTGCTTTTGTCCTATATTTATTGTCCTGATATTAATATTTGTTCAGGTCTATCCCAGCTTCTTTAGCAAAGGCAGCGATCGTTTTCTTTTCTAGCGTTTTAATAGCTTTAGTCGAAAGGTGTAAACGCACCCAGCGGTTTCCTTCAGCCCACCAAACGCGCTTCCACTGCAAGTTTACGCCTTGCAATTTCTTGGTGCGGCGGTGAGAGTGCGAGACAGCATAGGCGTTATTTGCTTTTTTTCCAGTTAATTCACATCTGCGACCCATACCAGCCTCCAGCTTTTCATATCTTCGGTTTATTCCAGTCCTCCATTATATAGAGGGAAGCAGAAATAAGGAAGTAGAAAAATCGGCAACCGTTCAGAGCAGACATTTGGCAGGGGTTTAGCATTCGGAACGTAACTCTTGGATGAATCGCAGAGAGCATCGCCCGAATGCCAAACCCTTACTTACACCCGATTATTTGATTTGCGATCGCTAGCGATCGGTGAGGCGGGTTAGCACTTGGTTCGAGCGATCGACGAAGGTTTTCATTCCATCCGCATCAAAGCCTTTTTGCGCCATCAATGCCAAATCATAAATTTGGTTGCAAATGAGAGTACTCAACTCGGCTGAGGGCGACTGTCCGCTGGTTTGCAGAATGGTTCCTTGGTTCAAGGTCAGCAAATTTTGGATCAGCGGATGGGCAGTGTTCACCAGTAAAATGTGTTCTTCAGGAAACTCCACGGCTTGCTGCTGCATCATGGCGGTCATTTCTCGCATCCGACGCAGATGCTCTGGTAACAACACAACCGCAGGCGGGGCACTTTGGGGATCTCCGGCTTTGAGAGCTTCAGTACGAATAGTGACTTTTGGCTTCGCGATCGCGCCTTGAAAAAGCTCCTTAATTTGCTCACTGCGAGTCTTGTTGGTGGCGGGATCAACAATTTCGGTTTCTTTGTCCTTATCAATCAGGGTGTCATCTAAATCCGCATCCACACGGGAGAAGCGAATCGTGGAATATTCTTGTTCCAAAAAGCTGATGAAATGGGTATCGATAAACGAGTCCATAAACAAGACTTCGATTCCTTGCTTTTTGTGAAGTTCTACATAGGTCGCCTGAGCAATTTCGTCGTTGCAATAGAAGACGCGGTTTTCGTGATGGGTTTTGTTGCGTTCTAGATACTCTTTGAGCGTGGTGTATGTTGGGCTGGAACTTGGGTTTTGGAAGCTAGGAGTTGACGCAGCAACAGGCGAGGAAACCTCTTGCCACACGTCGCTTTCACCAGACTGCACTTGCACTTCAGGAGTAGCGCTGTCCCCAGTTTTCGTCTCCTGGCTTCCTGCCCAAGTAGTGCGATAGATCAGAATGTCTTCAACTTGCTTTTTGAATTTGTCGTCGTTGAGGGTGCCGAATTTGACAAAAGTACTCAGGTCTTGCCAGCAACGGATATATTCGTCGCGATCGTCGCGGTACAGTTCCTTCAGGCGATCGCCCACTTTTTTAGCGATGTAGTTGGCAATTTGACGAACGGTGCGATCGGCTTGCAAAAAGCTACGAGACACGTTCAGTGGAATATCAGCACTGTCAATCACGCCACGCAAAGGCAACAAAAACCGGGGGATCACTTCTTCACAGTTATCACTGACAAACACCTGATTGCAGAACAGCTTAATCTGGCTTTTGGTCACATCCACGTCGGGCTTCAGCTTCGGGAAGTAAAGAATCCCGTTGACCACAAAGGGATAATCCGTGTTCAAATGCACCCACAGCAAAGGCTCTTCTTGAAATGGATAGAGGTAGCGATAAAACTCCAGATAATCCTCTTTGCTGAGATTGCTAGCCGACTCCTTCCAGGGAGCTTTTTGACGGTTCACCTGTTCCGGTGCTTTGGGTTCAATAGCTTGTTCAGCGGTTTGTTCCGGTGCGCTTTCCGTCTCTACTTCTGGCGATACCTCTGGAGGCGCTTCTATGACTGCCAACTTGATCGGCACCGGCAGAAAATCGCAGTATTTAGTGATCAACTGGCGAACCCGGTATGGCTCCAGATATTCTAGTTCTTCATCTTGCAGGGTGAGCGTGATAGTGGTGCCGCGTGTGGTGCGGTTCGATTCGCTTAGCTCAAATTCTGTAGAGCCATCGCACGACCAATGCACCGCAATGGCACCCGGTTGGTAGGAAAGCGTATCAATATCTACTTGGGCAGCGACCATAAAGGACGAATAAAAACCTAGCCCAAAGTGACCAATAATTTGCTGATCGGTGCTTGCCTTGTACTTATCAATAAATTCTTCAGCGCTGGAAAAGGCAACCTGGTTAATATATTTTTTCACTTCATCGGCGGTCATGCCAATGCCTGTATCCGACACCGACAGCGTTTTTGCTGCTTTATCCAAGGTGATGACAATTTCAGGTTCGCCCAAATCGCCGGAATAGTCGCCCGAATGAGACACCATTTTTAGCTTCTGAATGGCATCTACGGCATTGGACACTAACTCTCTGAGAAAAATTTCATGGTCTGAATACAGCCATTTTTTGATAATCGGAAAAATATTCTCGGTATGAATGGAAATATTGCCTTTTTCCAACACAGTCGTCATAGGGAAAACTCCAGAAGAATAGGGGTGAGGGATCAATGATGAAGGGTGAGGGTGGAAAATGCCTCAACGCTATTTGGGTCAAACTGCTTCAATTGTAGTCAGGGAAGGGCTTTCGTTGGAGATGTGGATTTCCCTACCTTAAGAGGGTGAAGGAGTGGAGGGGTGAAGGAGTTGGGGAAAGTAGTTTTGAGTTTTGAGTTTTGAGTTGGGTGAAGGAGTTGGGGAAAGTAGTTTTGAGTTTTGAGTTTTGAGTTTTGAATGTGTTTTGAATGTAAGGCAGTACCTAGAGTCTGAGGACAAGTAGTAGGGTTTAAACTTGGGCACGCGAACCTCTTTAATCCCTAAAACCTGAAACTTGCTGCTTCGCGATCGCCTTGGTGAATAAGTTCATGATTGGTGAATAAGTTCATGATTTGCTATTCTGGGTGCGATCGCGGTCGTTAAGATTGATCAAACTTTCCCACATGAAACCGATAATTGATGTTTCCCTGATCATCTACATCAAAGTTGGCATCAAATTCCTCAGCCCGTTCGTCCAAATAGACTTTTGCCATGTTCCCTGACAATCCCGTTTCCAGTGAAAAAGCAAGGGTTGTAATTCGTCCATTGCCTTGAGCCAGCAGTTTGGAAAAGGCAGCATTGAGGCGATCACATTCTTTCTGTTGCTTGTCTTGGCGTAAACCCGCAACAACCCAGCCGCCCACCGCTGCCAAAGGCACCCCAAACACCAGACAGGCGATCGCTTGTTCTCTTTGCTCTTCCTTGCTGATGCGGGTATTGAAGGTCGCGAAAATTCCAGAGCCGATCAGGATACCGCCTAGTCCTAGCAAAACAGTTGCACAAATAATTTTGAGAGGTTTCATAGTCCAACTCAGATGGAAGTTGCTAAATCCTAGCTTTATTGAGAATGGGTTGCCACGGTTAAGCGCCCCTTCAGGCGCGCAGCGTTGAAAAGAACCGATCCAGATGAGAGAACCTTATGTCCGAACGGCTTCTAATAAACGAGAAAAGTAGAAACGGGTTTTGGTCATGGCGTTGCGCTCAATTTTCCAGCCTTGGCTTTCCAAAATTTTCACGACTTGAGCTTCACTGTGCAGATAAGCGCGGGTTGCTTTGCTCGGTCCTGGAAAAAAGTCGCCAATCTTTTTTAATACGGTGTAAAAAACGGTTTTGGGTGCAAAGCTGAGGATTAAGCGCGACTCTGCCAATGAACTCAGATGTTGTATCATATCTGCCGCTTTGGTTTGAGGATAGTGAATCAACACGTCCAGACAAACAACGGTGTGATAGCGTCCGGTTAATCCTTCCAAATCCTGAACCGCAAAGGTGAGATTTTCGAGCGATAGTGCAGCCGCCCGGTCTTTCGCTTCTCCAACCATTTTCTCGGAAATGTCGCTGGAAAATACTTGCGCTCCGGCTTCTGCTAAGGGAATGCTGAGGCTGCCAACGCCGCAACCCGCATCACAAATAGTTAAGCCTTTTAAGTTGTCGTCTGCTTTTAGCCATGCCAGGACGGTATCCACGGTTTGCTGATGCCCGGTGCGGATGTCTAGCTGAACTTTGTTCACTTCGCCGTCGCCATAAATTCTGCGCCAGCGATCGAATCCGGTGGCGTTGAAGTATTCGCGAACAATTGTTTTATCGTCAACTGCGGTCATAGGGGTTATTTTTGTCGTGAGATTGCAATCAGTGTTGATCGTACAGGAGTTGAAGTCTAGTTTCGAGTGAAAGCCGTAAATTCAAAACTCAAAACTCAAAACTCAAAACTCAAAACTCAAAACTCAAAACTCAAAACTCAAAACTCAAAACTCAA
>NZ_JBFPDP010000073.1:0-18949 GCF_040830845.1 Sivoneniella epilithica UHCC 1019 | reverse complement strand
GCTATCAACGGCTAGTCTTGTGACTTGCTCTGTTGAGTAAATCTATGCCCTCCCCTGACTGGGAGGGCTTTTTAATGGGAAAGATTCTATCTGAAATAGAAATATGGCGGGGAATCGTGGGTTTGGCTTCTTATGCCGCAATCGCGTTGTAACACTTGCGTTTGTTGTAGGCTCCATCCCCTGAAATTTGCTCGATCTCAGGCTCAATCCCGTCTAAGACATCAGCAAACGCTTTATCGTCCCTGATGCTTTTGGTATTGGCAACTGCCACTAGAATTTTTCCCGTGAATGCTCTTCTTAGAAACATTTCTGTAGGCTTAAAAGCGTTGCTATTTCTAAAAAGCTGGTGACAAGACTCGAACTTGCGACCGGCGGTTTACAAAACCGCTGCTCTACCAACTGAGCTACACCAGCATTTCCCTCGATAAACACAATAGCAAATTCTGCATCCATCTAGATCAAGTCTCTCCATTTATCATCAAGGATGACGTAGATATGGTAGATATGCAGGCAAAAATTCCATATATCCTGCCAACACATTTTAGAGACACTTGCAGGATTGCATCTAATTGGAGTGTTATGAAGCTTTTTTCGTTAATGCGTAACTTCTATTTTTCTTAGAAAAGCTTAAAATTATGCCATCATGATGCTCAAATCGATTAAGCTATCACTCAATTCATTAGCATTTTTCTAAAGGCTGTGCCGTGCCGAAACGAATCTCTTGTCTTCTGCTATTAGTTACTCTTGGGCTGTGGGGGGCTGCTCAGCCTAGCTCTGCCCAATCATTAATTCCTCACACATTGCGCTTAGACAACGCCAAATTGGAACAACAAGGAATTGGGTTAGCACAGGAAGCGTCTCAGCTAGCGCAGTTTCAACAATATGAACTTGCCTTGCAGCGAGCAAAGTTGGCAACGCAGTTGGCTCCTAAAAGCCCGGAAGTGTGGTCTTTGTTAGGTGGGCTTTATCTCCAAACGAATGATTTAGATCGAGGTATTACTTCGCTCAAAAAATCTCAGTTGTTAAGTGGAAGCGGTAAGAATTCAGCGATTTTATTTGCGTTGGGGTCTGCTTATTTCCAAAAGGGAAGTTATTTGACTGCGGTAGATTACTTAAAGCAGGGGCTTAAGGTTAAGCCGAATGTGCCGGGTGCTTTGTTTGATTTGGGGAATGCCTATTTAATGTTGCGACAGTTTCCTGAGGCGATCGCTCAATATGATCAAGCCGTGGCTCAAGATAAAAGCTTTTGGCCCGCCATCAATAATATTGGTTTAATTAAATATGAAACAGGCGATGAGGAAGCCGCAGTAAAGCAGTGGCAAAAAGCAGCAGATTTAGATCCAAAAGCAGCAGAACCTCGACTGGCGATCGCGGTGGCTCTGTACGCTAAGGGTAAGCGTGATCAAGGCTTATCTTCAGGGGAGGCAGCTATTCGATTAGATAGCCGCTATGCTGACCTGAAATTCTTAAAAGAAAACTTATGGGGTGAACGATTGCTCGCAAACACTCGTAAACTGCTTGAAACGCCACAAATTCGGGCGACCCTGGCACAAATTCAAGAGAAAAACCCTAGATCTCAGCGTCCTTCTCCTTCTCCTCAGCGTTCTTCTCCCCCTCCTCGGACTCCTTCTTTTCCTCGGTAGTTATATTCCCTGTTCCTTCCATGCGATTGAAACCCCATCCCAGAGTACAGGGTGCATTTCCCTTAGCGCAGCGATCGCCTAGAAAAAAGCGCCATCGATTCAAAAAGCAATTGTTTTGGTTGCTCATCCTTCTGCTGGTCTTGTGGGTTAGTTACCGAGAGATCAATAACTACTTTGTTGAACCCCAAGCCATTTTTGTTTTAGGAGGCGCAACTGGACGCGAAAACTTCGCCGCAGAATTTGCGCGGCAGCATCCAAAACTACCCGTGTGGGTTTCGGGCGGCAGCAATCCTGAATATACCTATGGCGTTTTCTCGGATGCCGGAATCAATCTTAACCAACTCCACATCAATCGAGAAGCCGTTGACACCGTAACCAACTTTACAACTCTCGTCGATGAACTCAAGGCAAAAGGTATTCACAGCGTTTATCTAATCACTTCCGACTATCATATGCGGCGAGCGAAAGCCATTGGCGAAATTGTTTTTGGGAGTCGAGGAATTTATATGAGACCGATCGCCGTCCGGTCTAATCAAGCGGCTGAACCCTGGCAAAAAGCAGTGCGCGACGGGGGCAGGGCAGTGCTTTGGGTCACCACGGGCTACAGCGGTTCAACCCTAAAACAACAGTTTAGCCCTAATTAAAAGCGCACTCATGAGTGGGTTCGATTGGCAGTTTCGAGAGATTGTTTGGCGGCTTTCTCCTTGCGTTCACTATAGCGATCGGTTAAATAATCAACCTGTTCTCGCAGCAACAGCGTGAACTTGTAGAGTTCTTCCATCACATCGACCAAGCGATCGCGGTAGGGTGAGTCTTTCATTGTGCCATCTTCGTTAAACTCTTGATATGCTTTTGCCACAGAAGACTGATTGGGAATCGTAAACATCCGCATCCAACGTCCTAACAATCGCAGCGTGTTCACGGCATTAAATGACTGAGAACCGCCGGATACTTGCATTACCGCTAACGTTCTGCCTTGGGTAGGGCGAACAGCACCCAGGCTAAGGGGAATCCAATCAATTTGGTTTTTCATAATGCCAGAAACTTGCCCATGCAATTCTGGACTCGACCAGACTTGCCCTTCTGACCACAAGCTTAACTCTCGAAGTTCCTGCACCTTGGGATGGGTATCAGGCACACTACCATAAATCGGCAATTCTCGCGGGTCGAAAAACTTCACGTCCGCCCCAAACTCTTGAATGATTCGGGCGGCTTCTTCGGCTGCCAAACGACTGTAGGAGCGATCGCGCAGAGAACCATACAAAAACAAAATTCTGGGAGGATGGTCAAAACTGGACATAGTAAATGAGTAAATCACTGGTTTAGAAGGGTAGTCGTGACGCATAGCGCAAGCGCAACGACAGTTTTTCGTTCCTGTATGTACAAATGCAGATGATCGGCTCAAGACTTATAAAAGGTCTGGATTCTCACCCAACTCTCGCAGCCGGGTCGCCAATCTTTCAGCCCGTTGGCTTTCTTGTTCAGCCCGTTGACTTTCTTGTTCAGCCCGTTGGCTTTCTTGTTCAGCCCGTTGGCTTTCTTGTTCAGCCCGTTGGCTTTCTTGTTCAGCCCGCTGGTACTCCTGCTCGGCTCGTTGTTCTAGTTCCACAAAGGTGAGGAATCGCTGTCCATCAGGGCGGTAAATTGTTAGGTCTGCTTGAGTTAAGTCAAATCGAATTCCTAAGCGGGGACTGATCCATTCTTGTTCTAGCGCCACCCACTCTAGTCCTAAATCGCCGCGCAACCACACCTGTAGTTCGTTCGTGGCTGGGTTGTAGATGTAATATTCTTCAACGCCATGGTGGTCAAAAAACAGAAGCTTTTGGCTCATTTCTTGAGGAGTGTTGCTGGGAGACAAAATTTCAAATACCACTTGGGGCGGCTGGTGATTTTCTTCCCACTGTTTGTAAGAAGAGCGTCTTCCTTTAGGTCGCCCAACCGCCACCATCACATCAGGCGCACAACTGACCGTGTTGTTTCCTTCAATTGGATACCAAAATAAATCGCCTGCGATGAACACATTTGGATCAGCTGCAAACAACATCTCTAGGTTGCTTTTAAACAACACGATAATCTCAAAATGCTCAGTATTATTCGCCATGGGCTGACCATCGCAATCAGGATAAAAAACTTCACTGGGTGCTGGGGCTGAAGGGATTTGCGTTGTTTGGGCTGGGGCAACCATAGCGACAACCTTATGAAGCGTAAACGGGATATTGATCAAGTTTAGTCGATCTCATTTTACCTGTCTTTTCTCGTCACATTCGGGCGATCGCAGCCAAGAATTAGCCGGGACTGCATTGGGAGTATAGGCAACTAGGGCGATCGTGCCGTCTGCTTCCTTTACCCATCCTTGAGCTTCCACGATTTCGGTGAGGGGCTGATTGACGGCGGTTTGAGTGGTGGTGCGGAAGGTGAGATCGGTTGCTGGCACTGAAACCCAATTGGCAGAAACACTCTCATCGGACAGTGGATCGGTTGGGCTGGATGCAATGCCGCCACGTCCGGTACTTACAAATCGGCTGCGTCCTTTCTCGCCATAACTGCACTTTGAAGTCACCAAATCTGTAACATCCCGAAAAGTGGCTGGTAACTGGGGAAGCAATTCAAACTGGTTCTCTCCTGGGATATCTACGATGCCATCCACGCCAAATTCAGAACTAGCTGTAATATCACTTTCAAGCGTACGAATCTTGCCCTCTCGAAACACTCGCACTGAGCCACCCTTCAGCAAGTCTCCCTGACGGCGACCCCGGTTTGATGACCCTTTAAAGAAGGGTGACGTGATAAAAATGTTACCCCCCCGACCATCCTCAGCATTGGCAACAATGTCGTTGTTACTTGCCAGAAAGGTGATAATTGCCAAGGCGCTGATGCTAATATTTCCCCCATTGCCAACGCCACGCGCCTGGGCTGAAATTTCGTTATCACAACATCCCATCGCGATCGCTCCCCGCACACCGATCGCGATATTTGCATTTTGACCACTGGCGGTTGTGGCTTGAATGGCGCTTCCATTTTTCATGATCAGCGAACCACCAGCAGTAATGCTAATATTTCCAGGATTTCCGGTACTTAGACCACTCACGGTAATTAATCCATGATCTCTAAGCTCAATATCCCGCCCCACTTGTAGAGTGATATTACCTGCATTAAAATTGCTCCGAGTTGCTGCGCTGATTAGCCCTCTATCTGTAAGTCTAAGTGATTCTGTTTGAACAAAAATATCACCTGCATTGCCTCTGGCTCCTACTTCAGAACTGACAAACAAGGCGGATGCAAACTGATTGAAGCCCGATATCTCTACACTATTCGAGGCATCAATAAAAATTGCTCCTGCATTCCCACTACCACGAGTTAGCGCCTGTAATTGAGAGCCAGCCTCTAACACAAGGTCGCCTGTGGAAACGGCAATAGTGCCACCCTGTCCCTGCCCGTTGCTGTCAACTGTGGAAAAAACATCCGCATCTGTTAGACGGATAGAGCCATTCCGATTTTCAGTGATCAGGGATACATCACCTGCGCTACCTTGCTGGGCGGTGAAGTTTTTCAAGTCAGATTGCATGGCTGAAATGGAGTTAATCGCACGGATGGCAATATCGCCTGCATTCACATTAATCCCACTACTTACTGCCCCAATGTCATTTTTCGTGTTTAGCTGAGTTCCAGTAATGGTGATAGCGACGGGTGAAAAGCCGGGGTAGTCTAGATCGTAGTCATCAGATCGCCCCACAAGGATTCGCCCCACATGCCCTCTGCTAAAGATATCACTGTTTTGAAGGTTGACGCGATCGCGCCCACTGATCACAATATCGCCAGCAAAACCAGAGTCAAAATTGGTTGTACTCAACGTGACATTATCAACCAATATCGAGCCTTGAGCGGCAATTAACTCAACCGTGCCAAAGGAGCTAGAGCGCTCGGTTGTATTGCTTTTACTGAAGATATTGCTATTTGCGACCGAGATTAACTCTGAAGCATTTAGCCGAATGTCGCCTGCCCGTCCTGTTCCCGAATTGCTGGTGTTTAGGGTGCTGTCAGCAATTCGGATGATTCTAGGTGAAACACTATTCGGAAATTCATTTCGCGTTGCCGCAGATTGACCGATCAAAGTTCGCCCAAACTGCCCAGTGCTGGAAATGGTGCTGTTGTTAAGAATATCGACGCGATCGCGAGCGCTAATCGTAATATCTCCGGCAAACCCTGTGCCCGCATTCGTGGCAATGATTCTGGATTGATCTAATAGGACTGATCCTCCGGTAGATTCCAGTTTAATCGCACTGAAGTCAGAGAGCAGTGCATTCCTGCTGGTGCTGTTAATTTCGCTACCATTCGCTAGAAAAATTTGGTTCTGCGCTTGAATCTGAATATCGCCTGCAAACCCTAATCCCGTATTTTGGGCATTGATTTGCGATCGGTTGAAAACCACTGATCCAGAGGGCGATCTCACTGTAATATTTCCCCCTGAATTGGCTCCCGTAGAAAAGGATCTGATGTTACCAGCAAAAATGTCTCCCGCCGCTGTCAAGCTGATATCACCACTCACTCCTGCCGCTGGTGTTGCTGAATTAAGTGTTCCGGCAGCAGTGTTGATGGTTCCAACTTGGCTAGTCAGGGCTATTTGTCCAGCAAAGCCGCTACCGCCTGCGCCAATATAAGAGCCGATAGCGGGAGTAGTGCCGCCGTTAGAGTTGGGAAAATCGCTAGATGTCGTGATGTTGCCAAATGCCGACAGCGTAATATTACCGCTATTGCCATTGGAGGTTGTGGAGTTGATATAGCCACCACGGGCATCGATCGCCCCAGAGCGGCTGGTGAGCGTAATATTGCCGCCATTACCAGTATTGAGGGGGCTATTAACAAACGATGAAATTCTGCCGCCTGTAATAATGCTACCGCCTGCATTGATCGTGATCTCCCCACCGTTGCCAGCCCCACCTCTCACGTAGGACTCGACTGCATCGCCTGTAACAATATCACCGTTTACAGTCCCTAAAATAATTTGCCCCGCTTGCCCACCCCGAACACTAGAGGTCAGGGCTGCGGTATCAATCCGTCCGTTGCTGAGCAGAATAATGTTTCCGGCGGTGCCATTTTCTAGAACGATGTCTCCGTTGATTTGATTAATAGTGCCCACGATCGAGTTCAACTTGCCTCTGGTCGTATCGATTGATCCGCCTGCTAGCAGTGCAATTGTGCCTGCAACCCCACGCAGCCCGTTTACGCCTTGGTCGAGTTGGCTCACACTCGTATCAATGCTACCCAAGCCAGGGGTAGAAGGTGCGCCTGTTCTAATATCACCGCGTGAATCAATCACCACATTGCCAAACGTGCCGATTGATCGACTAATTTCAATTAAACCAGCCGATAGAGCCAAGTTTGGAAAGTAGTTATTGGTCAGAAATGTGGGTCCGTTTGGTCCAGCAGGAGAGCCATTGCTAATTTGCCCAACCGTAATTCTTGAACCTGTGGGAAAGGGGCGAAAGAACGGATTAACAGCCCCTACAGGAAACTGAAGATTGGCAGATAATCCGCCCAATGCTGCCCAATCAATTCCGGCTCTCACATCCAAGGTAGAGCCAGTGCTGCCGTCAATATTTCCGTAAGGAGTCCGTGAAAGAGCGGCGAAGAAGGGATTATTAGGATTGATAGTGGTTAACACGCCGCCTGGACCTGTGATGTTAACATCGCCCAGCGTGACGCTGCCTCCAGCCAGAATGTGGAGAGATTCTCCGGTGTAGTTCCCTACAAATACATCCCCGATCGCTAGAATCACCGGGTCATGGGGACTAAATAGGTTTCCGGGACTACCATCTAACGTCTCAATCCGAAACGTGCCGCCAGCGTAGTAGTGGGCATCTCCAGTAACACTGCTAGTCGATCTCAACACGAGATCGCCGCCAGAGAAGAAACCACTGTTGGGATGATTCAGGGCAAAGATGTCGATCGCGCGATCGCCCTGCACCGTCAGCTTTCCACCAGCGATCGCGATGAAGGGAGTGGTGACATTATCCCGCACTTTCACAGTGTCCAAAGCGCGGAGGGTTAAATCGCCGCCTGACTGGAGTTGCCCTTGGAGATCCAAGTTGCCTGCTGCTAGGGTCAGATCTTTCCCGGCGGTCAGGTTACCAGCATTGGCGATCGTTGCCTGATGATTGAGTCCGTACTGCAAACCGGGACGAATATTTACTGTCAACAGGGGCGGAGCTTGAGGATTGGTGGCGCTGAATTCGCTGCCATCGGGAAACCTGAAGCTGTTGGCGGTGCTTGCCAAAAAAGAACCCGCCACATCAAGGCGGGCATTGGGACCAAACAGAATGCCGTTGGGGTTGATCAAGAACAGGTTGGCGGTGCCGTTCACACCCAAGGTTCCAAAGATTCTAGAGGGGTTGGCTCCCGTAACGCGGCTCAAAATGGTTTCAATGCCGACTGGGTTGGCAAAGTAAACTCGCTGCCCATCGCGCACATTAAACTGGGAAAAGCTGTGAAATAAATTGACTCCGCGTGTGGCTCCACCCTGAATTAAATCGGCTGGCAATCCGCGCACTGTGGCATTCGGTAAAACACTGGATGATTCGGTTCCCAAGGTTTGATCGGGAGCGATCTGTGCTGAAGACGGGATCGCAGTAAAGCATAATCCAGCTAGTCCGAAGCTAACGATCGCGGTAGATGCTGGATGCCAGTGCCAAGTTTGAGCCATTTCAGTAACACCTTTTTTACTGGTGCAAGTAATATTACTGAAAAAATTATCCTATCGGAGATAAGGGCAATACCTTTTTGGAAAGAACTTAATGATTAGGAAGTGGGATGCATCGGTTGTCTACTACTGCCACTACATTGAGATCGCGGTCTTGAAAAACGTCGATCAACCGGGCTAGATACCTATGGGTGAGTTAATGTTTGCAAAAAGGCGATTTGGGCTTCCCGCAGTTCAGCCTGGGAGTTGGCAGTTTGGATAATCTGTATCGCTTCAGCGAAGGATGAGCCAGATTTAATTAAGTAAGCTGCTAGCATGGTTCCCGTTCGGCGATTGCCGCTGGTGCAGTGAACCGCGATCGCGTTACCAAGCTGATTTTGTTGAGCAACAAAAGCCTGTAGTTGCTGAATCTGTTCCTGAGTTGGGGCTGTTCCGCCTTTCGTTGGTAGCCACAGGTAAGGAAGACCCGTCTGTTCATATGCATCAAGGTTAGAGGGATCATCCATCACGGATACAATCGCCCCAATCCCTACATTTTTCAACTCAATGATTTCATCAGTCGTCGGCTTACGAACGCCTGCCAATTTGTCGGGAATTACCCACCACAGATTTTCTGCGATCGCTTGCACAGGTTGTGCGTCCATCTCTATTGCTCCAATTGCTCCAAACTCTGAATCAGCATCACGACGCGCTCTTTCACCTGATCGCGTACTCTCGGAAAAATTTCAGGTTGTTCGGCTGGATCGTCCAACTGCCAATCTTCAAATACCTCTCGCACCACCCATTCGCCGGGTAAACTTGCGCCACAGCCGCAGAGAGAAATCACTACATCAAAATCGTCTGGCTTAAAGTCGCTCAATGGCTTCGAGTATTGATTTGTAATGTCAATCCCGATAGCGTTCATCGTGGCGATCGCCTCTGGACGTACTTGACTAGCTTCTAACCCAGAACTGGTGACTGCAATTTTGCCTTTGCCTAGGGTTTTGGCAAATCCTTCTGCCATTTGCGATCGCGCAGAGTTCTTCTTACAAACAAACATCACTCGTTTCATCTGAATGCCTTTTATTTATCAAATGTTGATTTGTCGAATGTTGATCACATGTCTTGAATACAGTCCTGAAAATTCCTGGATAGCTGTCGATAGACCATCACGGCTAACTGGGCACCTAAAATTGGCGCAACCCAATAGAGCCATTGATGTTGCCAGATGCCGCTAACGAGGGCAGGTGCGAGCGATCTCGCGGGGTTCATGCTGGCTCCGGTGATTGGTCCCATGCAGGCAGCTTCTAAGCCTACGGTTAACCCGATCGCAACTCCGGCAAACCCAATTGAGGCACGGCGATCCAGACCTGACCCCAAAATGATCAACATCAGGATGAACGTTAGCACGGCTTCGAGTATCAACGATTGCAACCAATTCTCGTTGAGCGGCAGAGTTGCGCCCAAGTTTGCCACGTTGCCCAAACTCAGACGTAGCAGGACAGAAGCCGCGATCGCGCCACTCAACTGAGCCGCAATGTAGGGCAATACTCGACGTTTTTGAAAAAAGCCGCTGCTCCAAAATGCGATCGTCACCGCTGGGTTAAAATGAGCGCCGCTAATGTGCCCGAACGCATAGATCAGCGCCGTAACAACTGCTCCAAACACAAAGCTAATCCCTAGATGCGTCACGGCACCGTTGCTGATCTGGTTCACCATTATGGCTCCCGTTCCGGCAAAAATCAGAATGAAACTGCCGATCGCTTCTGCCGTTAGCGCTGGAGCTAAAACACCCAAGCTTTCAATATCCAGTAATGTCGATTTTGTTGCCATTAATATTGATGCTTAATGTAGATATCTCAGAGCCATTTGCAAAACGCTATTTTTTCACCTCTGCTTTTTCGCTTTCAGAAAGCTGGAACACTGCTTGTTTTTTTAGCAATTCCGCGATCGTCACATTCGGTTGAGGAACGCCCTCAAATACCGTGCCAATTTCACCGCGCGTAAATTGGATCGTCGCCAGACGATATGCCTCGGCGGGTAGGGGAACATAGCCGACCAATTTTGATACCCGTCCGGCGTGGGTTAGGTAGTATTCGACAAAGGCTTTGACCTCTGGATTATCTTGAGCCGCTTTAGAGTTCACATAGATAAACAGTGGGCGAGAAAATGGCTGATAGGTAGCGCTGGCAACTGCTTCACGAGAGGGCAAAACTGCGCCCTTGCCGTTGTCTACTGCTAAAGCTTTCAAGCGATTTTGGCTTGCTTCAAAATAGGCAAGAGGAATGTAGCCCAACGCATTGGGGTCTTTTTCAATTCCTTGAACCAGCACATTGTCATCCTCGCTGGCAGTATAGTCGTTGCGGCTTGCATCTGGATTGCCCGTGGTGACTTCATTAAAGTAATCGAACGTACCAGAATCTTTTCCTGCCCCAAATAAAGCCAGGGGTTTGTTGGGATAGGATGCTCGAATTTGATTCCAGTTTTTGATTTTGCCTTCAGCTAGAGGCTCCCAAATTTTTGTCAATTCTGCGATCGTGATATCGTTCGCCCAATCGTTTTTCGGATTGACAGCAATGGTCAGGGCATCGAAGGCGACAGGAATCTCAATGAATCCGACTCCTGAGTTCGCACAGACTTCTGCTTCTTTCAGCAGGATCGGACGGGACGCATTGCTGATAGCCGTTTCGCCTGCACAAAATTTGTTAAAGCCGCTGCTGGTGCCGGAGAATTGCACATCAATATTGGCTGTGCTGTTGCTATTGCGATACTCTTTGGCGATCGCGTCTGAAATGGGATAAACCGTACTGGAACCATCAATTTTGATTGTTTTTGCTGTACTAGTATTGGAACTCTCTGCTTGAGTTTGAGTGCAGCCAGATAGGGTCGCGATCGCGACGATTCCGACAAAAGTAAATCCAAGCTTTATGAAGAGACTGGTAGCCATTATTGACCTCATCCTTTGCAATTTTTATAGGACATCCAGGCAATGCCTTTAGGCACCCGAATGATTGATGAAAATAATTCACTTGAAGTTGTATTGTTATCATTTCAAATAAAGTTGATTTATCGTGTTTAGCACAACACATCTTTAAGAAAGTTCACTTAAAAAATTGATGCGTTATTTAGTCTTGACAAGCAGGGGCAGGCACAATTGGGCTAAAGCGGCGATAGTCGGCAAGGTACTGTTCTAGCACGACAAACTGAGGCAGATTTAAACTGTAATAAATCCAGCGACCCTCTTGACGGGCACGTACTAATTCAGCTTCTTTCAACGTTTTGAGGTGAAATGACAACTTCGATTGGCTCACCTCTAAGCGATCGCACAAATCACAAACGCAGAGTTCTTGTTGCCGTAGCAGATCTAAAACCCTTAGCCTGAGTGGATCAGAAAATGCATGAAAGCCAGCCGCGATCGCGGGAGAAATAGCTGCTTGTACCATCAATTTTTTTTGAAATACACCTTAGTCTTACGAGCAAATGCCATTTCGTCAATAGGAATGATTTGTCTAATTGGCACGGTTGGCAGAATTCGGACATCTCTCGACTCAATCAAGACTGAGCGATCGCTCAGTCTTGAGGTGCGATCGTCTGATTTGAACTTTTCGCAAATAGGCAAGCGTGGCATAATAAAACGTCTGAAATTTGTGACAAAGGTAACTATGGCAACTTCCCCCCAGCCTGCACTGCTGGTTTTGGCAGACGGATCTTCTTATCCCGGCTACTCGTTTGGCGCGTTGGGCACCACCATTGGAGAAGTCGTTTTTAACACAGGCATGACGGGTTATCAGGAAGTGTTGACCGATCCGAGTTACTGTGGGCAAATTGTTACCTTTACCTATCCTGAGTTGGGCAATACGGGCGTAAATCCAGATGATGAAGAGTCGATGCGTCCTCAAGTGCGGGGCGCGATCGCCCGAAATATCTGTGCAAGACCCAGCAATTGGCGATCCACTCAATCTTTACAAAACTACTTTAAACAGCACCATATCCTAGGCATTTACGGCATCGATACCCGTGCTCTCACTCGTAAGTTGCGCTCTATTGGTTCCATGAACGGCGCTATTTCCACTGAAATTCTTGACCCGAATGATTTGTTGCAGCGGATTCAAGAAGCTCCCAGCATGGCTGGACTTAACCTGGTGAAAGAAGTCACTACCGCCGCAATGTATGAATGGTCAGAAATCACCGAAGTAGGCTGGGAGTTTAGCCCCGGCACCCAAACCGACGAGGAGCCTCTCACTGTCGTTGCTTTAGATTTTGGCGTAAAGCGCAACATTCTGCGTCGTCTTGCTAGCTATGGCTGCCGAGTGATTGTGGTGCCTTCCACTACTTCTCCTGAAGATATTCTCAAATATAATCCCGACGGCATTTTTCTCTCCAATGGTCCGGGCGATCCTGCTGCCGTCACCGAGGGAGTGGAAACTACAAAAGCTTTATTAAACAGCCAAAAACCTATCTTTGGCATTTGCATGGGGCACCAGATTTTGGGGCTTTCCTTGGGTGCCGAAACCTTTAAGCTCAAGTTTGGACACCGAGGACTAAACCAGCCCTGCGGCTTAGAGCAAAAACAGGTGGAAATTACTAGCCAAAACCATGGCTTTGCCATTTCTGCCGACTCCCTGCCCGATGCTGATGTGGAAATCACTCATCTCAATTTGAACGATCGCACTGTTGCTGGCTTGCGTCATAAATCCTTGCCGCTATTCTCGGTGCAATATCACCCCGAAGCTAGCCCCGGTCCACACGATGCCGATTATCTATTCGAGCAGTTCGTTAATCTGATGCGAACTTCCCGCCAGCAGCCCGTCACCTAAGACAATGCATACGATATGGCGCACCTTTCAGTTCCTAAAGTCAAGTCAATGTCATGGCACTATATCGCCCTTCAACTCCAAGAGGAGGCGATCGCGTTGGGTGTTTGGGTTTATCCTGATGTTCCAAAGGGTTGCTCAGGAGAATCGCCTAGGCGGTTTTTTGATGAAAGCCGATGGCGGGATTTGAACCCGCGACCGCTCGATTACGAATCGAGTGCTCTACCACTGAGCCACATCGGCAAATAGCTAACAGTCACAGATTATAACAGGCTTCGATATCGTTACTTATCTCATAAACCTTGACTGATCGAAGCAACTGCATGAAATTATGGAGTCAGGAGTTTAATTTGAGATAGGACTGACTCCTAGTTGCCTGTTTATAGAAGTTAAAATTTGAGGCTAAAGTCTGGCGAGATCGCGGTGATTGGTGAGATCCTAAGGCATGATGAAGAAAGACTGATTACACTTAGCTCTTTTTTCAAAAAACGTCCATGGCTACTCCCCTAAGCGGCACTCAAATTCGGCAAACCTTCCTCAACTTTTTTGCAGATCGCAATCATCGGGTGCTTCCCAGCGCCTCACTAGTGCCGGAAGACCCAACGGTATTGTTGACGATCGCGGGGATGTTGCCGTTTAAGCCAATCTTTTTGGGACAGCAAGCCGCAGAATTTCCCCGTGCCACCACGTCTCAAAAATGCATTCGCACCAACGATATTGAAAATGTGGGACGCACGGCACGGCACCACACCTTTTTTGAGATGTTGGGCAATTTTAGCTTTGGAGATTATTTTAAGTCTCAGGCGATCGCCTGGGCATGGGAGCTTTCCACTCAAGTGTTTGAGTTGCCGCCAGAACGGGTGGTTGTCAGCGTTTTTGAAGAAGATGACGAAGCGTTTGCGATTTGGCGCGACGAAATTGGCATTCCGGCTCATCGAATTCAGCGCATGGGCGCAGATGATAACTTTTGGGTATCGGGTCCGACGGGTCCCTGTGGTCCTTGCTCCGAGTTGTATTACGACTTTAAGCCCGAATTGGGAGATGACGCGATCGACTTGGAAGACGACAGCCGCTTCATTGAATTCTACAATCTGGTGTTTATGCAATATAACCGGGATGTTGAGGGCAAGCTAACCCCGCTTAAAAGCAAAAATATTGATACAGGTTTGGGGCTGGAGCGGATGGCGCAAATTTTGCAAAAAGTGCCCAATAACTATGAAACCGACCTGATTTTTCCGATTGTGAAAACGGCAGCGGAAATTGCCGGAATTGACTATTACACTGCCGATGATGCAACTCAAGTGGCGCTAAAGGTGATTGGGGATCACATTCGGGCAGTGGTTCACATGCTGGCAGATGGAATCACGGTTTCCAATGAGGGGAGGGGTTATGTGCTGCGTCGCCTGATTCGACGAGTGATTCGCTACGGGCGATTGATTGGGATTGATCGGGAGTTTACACCGCTGGTGGCAGAAACGGCGATCGCCCTTGCCGAAGATGCCTATTCTATAGTTCGCGATCTGGATCGGACGATTAAATTGGCACTGCAACGGGAGGAAATTCAGTTCCTCAAAACGTTGGAATTAGGAGAGAAAGAACTCGCAACAGTGATGGCACAGGTCGGTACGGGTGGGCAAATTCCTGGAGTCAATGCCTTCACGTTATATGACACCTACGGCTTCCCGTTGGAATTGACCGAAGAAATCGCTGCCGAAAAAGGACTTACGGTTGACACAGACGGCTTCACCGTTGAAATGGAAAAGCAGCGATCGCGATCGCGCAACGCCGTAGAAACCATTGACCTGACGGCTCAAGGGGCATTAAATCAACTGGTGGGGCATATTCGCGAAACCGAGTTTTTGGGCTATAAAGTGCCAGCGGTCGAAGCAGAAGTAGAAGCGCTGTTAGTGGCTGGGCGGGTAGTTTCGGTGGCGGAAGCGGGCGCAGAGGTGCAAGTAATTCTGAATCAAACGCCGTTTTATGCTGAATCGGGTGGGCAACTGGGCGATCGCGGCTATCTAACCAGTGAAACAGCGCTGGTTCGGATTATGGATGTTAAAAAAGATGCTGGATTTTCTGTTCACTATGGGCGAGTCGAACGGGGAGCGTTGCATATTGCTGATCAAGTAACGGCACAAATTGATCTCGCCTGTCGCCGTCGAGTCCAGGCACACCATACTGCCACTCATCTGTTGCAGTCTGCGCTCAAAAAACTTGTGGATGAGTCAATTTCTCAGGCGGGTTCCTTGGTTGGGTTTGACTCACTCAGATTTGATTTTCGCAGTCCTCGCGCTTTAACTGCTGAAGATGTGCAGCAAGTGGAAGAGCAGGTCAACATTTGGATTGCAGAAGCCCATGTTGCCCACACCGAAGTTCTGCCGATCTCGGAGGCAAAGGCACGCGGCGCGATCGCCATGTTTGGGGAAAAGTATGGCAATGAGGTGCGAGTGCTAGATGTGCATGGGGTATCCATGGAGCTTTGTGGCGGCACCCATGTCAGCAACACGGCAGAAATTGGGCTGTTTAAGATCACGTCAGAATCGGGCACGTCCGCCGGAATTCGCCGCATTGAAGCCGTGGCTGGATCTGCGGTGTTGGAATATCTCAACTTACGCGATGAGATTGTCAAAGACTTGAGCGATCGCTTTAAGGTGAAGCCCGAAGATATTCGCGATCGCATCACCGCCCTGCAAGCCGAATTAAAAACCACCCAAAAACAGCTAGAAGCGGCGAAATCTCAGGTTGCCTTGGCAAAAGCCGATAGCCTGTTGGCAAAAGCTGAATCGGTCGGCAAATTCAAAATTTTGGTTGCAGAACTGCCGGGAGTTGATCCCGAATCGCTGAAAACTGCTGCCGAGCAACTCCAGCAAAAGCTGCAAGAAGGCGCAGTATTTCTTGGCTCTGCCCCTGAACCCGGAAAAGTTAGCCTGGTCGCTGCCTTTAGCCCCGGAGTGGTGAAAACAGGCTTACAGGCTGGCAAATTTGTGGGCGCGATCGCCAAGATCTGTGGCGGCGGCGGCGGCGGCAGACCCAACCTCGCCCAAGCAGGCGGACGCGACAACGGCAAACTCGCCGAAGCCCTAGAAGCAGCCAGGAATCAGCTAAAAAGTAGCTTAAGTCAAGATTAGGTTTCAGGACTGGAGCAAATGTCGAATAGAGTACATGTCGAATGCAGAATGTCGAATGCAAATTTACTTGCACACTTCGCTCTTCGTTACTTGTTATTTGCCCTTTGTCACTCGCCCTTCGTCATTTGCATTTCGTGCCTTACCTCATTTGCTACATAAATTTAAATTTTTCTGATTAAATTGGCTCCACTTTAGCTGAGGGAGAGTACCTTAGTAGCGGACTACTATAGCAGTATCCACTGACCCCTAACCCCTGATTCCCTAATACCTGCTATAAATTCGTAAGAATTGCATTTTGCCCCAAACTGGGAATACTGAATCCTAAGTCACTAGTTACAGACAAAATCAGGGGTGGCGAACGTAGGAGCCTTTGAGGAACCAATGGAGAATCGACCAGAAATTAGCGGTGAACATGGAAGAACGGTTGAAAGCATCCTGCAAACGGTGACTCAGGATCTGAAGCATTTGCATCAAGGGTTAGTCACTCAACTCTCTCAAGAAGTGACGCAGCTTCAGGCGGAGAAAGCCCGGTTGACTGCGGAAGTTGGCAGACTGCAAACAACTCAACAGGCGTTGCAAACGCGACAGCAAGATTCGTTATCTCAGCAGCAGATCGCCCAACAGCAACTTTGGGCGAAGCAATTGGCGCTTGTATTAGCGAACCATTTGCAAAACGTGATGGTGCAGCAGGTCAATCAACTTGCTAAGACGAATCAACTGGGCGGTGGCAGGATGGCGCTGTCTGGCGATCGCAGTGATTCGAGCGACCATGCCCAGCGGTTATTGGCATCATTAGACGCAACCTTTAGCGCCACTTTTAATACCTTGCAGCAAGAACTGACCAGTTATGAAAGTGCCCTCTCGCAGCAGCTTAGCCGAATGCACAACTTGGAGCAGCAGGGAGAAGCTGTTTTAGAAACATTGGTTAACCGACTTCGCGATCAGTTGTTATTGGAAGCCGGACGACGATCGCTAGAGCCATCTTTGCCCCAAGCAAACAGCACATCCAGCAGCTATCCGGCGATCTCCCCGACCCAGCAACCCCAACCGGGCTATCCGCCTGAACTGCCCATTTCCTCACCACGATCTGCGCCAGCCCCTCAAGCCTATTCTGCCCAATCCCAACAGCCTCGATCCTCTGCGCCGATCTCACCTACGCCACTAGCAATTCCTGGCACACCTGTTCCACCACAGACACCTGCAAAAAAAGAGCTATCTAGCTTTTGGACAGGATTGTGTTTGGTGCTGCTCTCAACCGTGGCGCTGTCGATTCACAATGTGGTGGTACGGATTATCGGCAATGGTCGCGTTGATCCAACCACAGGCAGTTTTCAGCTTACCCCAGCCAGAGTGCTAGACAGCTTTGATGTGGGCGGTTTCCTCCAGCTTAATTTAGGCAATTCGCTATTGATTTTGTGGCTGCGAATGCTGGTAGTGATCCCGCTGATGGTCGGTGTCGCGATGGTGCTTTATCCCCCTGTATGGAGAGATTTACTGCGGTTTTTTAAGCTGAAAGATCGCAAGCCCATCTGGATTGTAATTGGCAGTGGTTTTTTTCTTTTTCTATCCCAAGTGCTGATTTATATTGCGATCGGGCAGATTGGCGCAGGACCCGCTGTCACCATTTTGTTTATGTATCCCATTTTTACGGTGCCGCTGGCATGGGTTCTGTTTGGCGATCGCCCAACTCCTTTGCGGTGGGCAGTCATGGCTACAATTTTGGCAGGAATTATTTTCACGGCACTTCCAAAAATTAATGACTCTGGCAAAGGGTTTTCACCAGAAGGCATCCTGATTGCCGTTGGCTCTGGTGTTGCCTTTGCTTTGTATCTGATTTTGATGCAGCTTGGCTTTAAAAAGTTACACCCCGTCCCTGTTAGCCTGATTCAGTTTTCCACTATTTTTGTATTGTCTGCCGGGATTTTGATTGGGCTAGGTCCCAACTTAGGCGTAATGGTTGAGCCAGACAATCGCACAGGCTTTATTTTGAGTGGAATCGTATTGGGCTTTTTAACCCTGGTTGGCTACCTATCTAATAATTTTGGGGTGCGCTATATGGGAGCGGGTTTAGCCTCCATTGTTGCCTCGATTGGTCCCGTCATGACAGCGTTACTTGCCTGGATTTTGATTCAGAACAAGCTAGAAGGAGTGCAGTGGTTTGGCATCTTTTTAGTGACTGCAGGAGTGGGCGCGCTTAGCTTTGAGCGGATGAAACTACAAACGAAAAAGAAATAGGCGTTGCTGAATCAAGATAGGAAATTCGTAGGGGCAATCCCTTGTGCTTGCCCTTCATTGATGCTGAATCAAGATAGGAAATTCGGGCGTTGCATAATGGAGCCATGAATTGAGGCTAAACCTAATGCAATGTCCTGAGTGTGATTCTAGTCATATAGCCCTAAGCATTTAGATTAGGGCTATATGTAGAGGAAAGAAAAACATTAGATAATACCAATGCCCGTCCCTTATAGTGAAGACCTACGCCAAAAAGCGATTGCTGCGGTGGAGCGTGGAGACCATAAAAGCGAAGTCAGTCGAATGTTAAATATCAGCCGTAACACGCTCGATTTATGGCTGAAGCGAAAGGAGCAAACTGGCACCTGCCAAGCTAACACCCATTATCAGCGGGGAAATAGACATAAAATCACGGACTGGCAACGGTTTAGAGAGTTTGCTCAAGCTCATGGGGGT
>NZ_JBFPDP010000072.1:11020-19282 GCF_040830845.1 Sivoneniella epilithica UHCC 1019 | reverse complement strand
GGCAATTTACGACTCAAGATGCCCGCATCAAACTCAAGCGTCTCTATCCATCAATTCTTTCTTGACAGACTACTAGTCCGCAGCCCAAATTGCCATCTTCTACTGCATTACCAGCAGCAAAATTGGTTCGACCGCAAGCATCCTCAAGTGTTAAGCCTGCATCAACCCACAAAGCAAAGCGAACCAGCACAACTCTTAAGCAGGTAACCCACCGGGTTAATTTAAACAGCGCTTCTCAAGCAGAACTTGAAACCTTGCCAGGAGTAGGACCAGGCTTAGCAAAGCGGATTATTGCAGCCCGTCAGCAAAAGCGATTTACCTCTTTGGCAGACGTTGATCAAGTTTCTGGCGTAGGTCCCAAACTGCTTCAGAAGCTAAAAGACAAAATTATCTGGTAGCTTAACTAAGTCTTTTTAGCCATAAATTGCTTTTAACCTCAATGCGATCGGTAAATTGTTTCTGGATGCAAAGGTCATGGCACTGAGTTTAGAGTGAGCCGAAGGAAATTGCTTTGACTTTGGCTGAGTCCAGCGGGTGCCCCCTCCAACCCGCCGACTGGGTACTCCATCCTTTCCAGCAAAGGATGGCTCAGCCGTTGAAAAAAGTATGGCTAATAAGGACAGCCCAATAGTAAGATGACGCATAGATTTAGTAGTAGATGCAGGATTGATGATCTGTCATACCTAAGATGTCAGTAATCTTAGGATCTATGCCAGCGTTAAATCACCGAACTCAAGTCTTGAAAATCTTAACAATGCCCTGGAATACGGTAGGATTAACCCGTAAAAGTACCAGCTACTTTACATTCGCAGAAAATTTATAGAAAATTCATGTGACCTAGCTTAATTTGATTTGTGATTAAGAATACAAAACTTTTTGAG
Source organism: Sivoneniella epilithica UHCC 1019 (assembly GCF_040830845.1). NCBI lineage: Bacteria > Bacillati > Cyanobacteriota > Cyanophyceae > Leptolyngbyales > Leptolyngbyaceae > Sivoneniella > Sivoneniella epilithica. The sequence goes on along the minus strand of NZ_JBFPDP010000072.1, from coordinate 18,401 downwards.
TTCTATAAGTTAACTAAATTTTGAGCAAAAAGGTGTAGCTTTAAACATGCGTGATATTCGAGCAGAACTAGCTGAAATACTTGATGAGGCAGAATGGGATTGGCTGGCTCCTCATGCTCGTCGCGATTTGGTGATTTTAGTTGCTTTAGGACTTGACTTAGTTGAGGTGGGCACCGCGATCGCGACCGATGATACTCTCCAGATTCAGCGCTGGATTGATGAGGCATTGATTCAAAAGCCTTCTCCTGCACAATTAAGCATTTGGAATCAAAATCAATCCAAACGATTTCAAGCTTTAATTGTGCAACCTTATGTATTGGTTCAAGAAACTGCCTAACACCTTAAAAATTGGAATACGACTCAAAACCACGATCTTCGCGGAATTACCTAACCTAATGCTACGTTTTTTACTGCCTTACCAATGTAATTAATTGATGTATCATCATTAATTAAAATTTTAGGAATGCCTGTTTTTCGATAGTCTAAATAACTAAATAAGTTAAGTCGTAGGGCTTCGCTAAACAAGTCAAATCCTTTAATGTCTATGTCCCTAAAACCATTTTTAGTTAGCAATTTTGTGAGTTCTTCTGGCGTGATGAATTTATTCCAATCATGAACACCTTTTTGAATTTCTCTTAAGATATTTTCCATGATCCAAATCATGACTAACCGTGATTTAAAGTTGCGATTGATAGTATCAAAGAAGAAAGTCCCATTCGGTTTTAGAATTCTAAAGACTTCCAATAAAACACGAGGAACGCTTTCTACATGTTCCAACACATCTACGCTAATTACTACATCAAAGCTGTTGTCGGCGTAGGGCATGGCTTCTGCAATACCGCAACGGTAGTCGATCGCAAAGCCACTTTTAACTGCATGGGCTTTGGCAGCCGTAATACATTTTTGGGATTGATCAATTCCCGATACAGATACTCCTCGCGCTGCCATAAACTCACAGGAAAAACCACCGCCACAGCCTACATCTAGCGCTTGCAAACCTTGCCAATTTGAAATGTGGCGATCGAAAAACTCAAATCGGGGTTTATTTAAGTGGTACAACGCATAGATTTTAGTATCCTCATTCCACCAATTATCCGCATTGCGATCGTAGAACTCCAAATCATTTTTTTGGGTGATTGCCATGTCAGTCCTAAACTAGTTCAATACTCAAGCGTTATTAAGTTCTGCTTGAATCAAACCACAAAATTTTACGTTTTCAAAGTAAGTTGTTTTTCAATTGCATCACAGGCAACTTTTTCACCCATTTCTAGCTGCACTATCGTGCCAATACTCTCTGCTTTGGCGGCATAGGCTGGCTGCTGTAGCAAAATGCTGAGTTCTTGAACTGCCTGATGCGTCGTGTAGCGATCGCGGGGAATTGTGCGAGATATACCCAGTCGTTCCACCCGTGCCGCATTATCCGGTTGATCATGGCTGTAGGGAACTACGACGGTTGGATGTCCTGATCGCAATGCCTGTGCCGTTGTGCCCACTCCGCCTTGATGGACGATCGCGCAGGCGTGCGGAAAAATTTTAGAGTAGGGCGCATAATCTACCGCCTTTATGGTGTCTGGCAACTCTGGCGGAGGTGGATTATTGCCAATTAGCATCACTGCTCGTCGCTTGAGTTGTTGGGCTACTTCCAAGCTCACCCGATAGAAATCGCCCGGATCGTGAACAGCCGCAGACCCCAATGTAAAGATAATGGGCGGATCTCCAGCCGCTAAAAACTGTTCCAGTTCGGGGGATAAATTGGCAGATTGATTAGTGCGATCGTAAAAGGTAAAGCCCGTAATCACGGTGCTGGGTGCCCAATCAGCTTGAGGAGCCGCCAAAACGGGCGAAAACAATGCCAGCACTAGGTAAGGCGAAAATTTTGCTTGAAAGATGGGATTTCCACTGGGTGGTAAGCCTATTTCTTGCCGAAGCTGATGCAGAGGGGCAGACCAACTGCGAGTCATCCACTGACCCAATGTGACGATCGCTTGGTTGGGTAATAAGCCCATAGAACGCAGGATTTCCAAGCCTGAAAACCCTGGAAATACCGGCGGATCATACACCGAGCAAAACGAAGCAGGAGACAACACCCCCAGCGCCCACTTAAGTCCTAGCTTTTCGGCAACCAACCGACCCGCATAAACCACTTCCCCGACAATCAGAAAATCTGCCCCTTGCGACGCTTCTAGTAGATCGGTGTAGGTGTCGCGAATGTTGGCAAAAATGTAGTCACGCAGCAGTCGCTCTGTGCCTCGGCGCGTATCCATCATCAACGCCAACATTTGTGGATCGTCTGGAGAAATATAGTCTGGTCGGAGGCGATGAAATTCAAATCCCAAAAATTCAATTCTTTCGCAATATTGTTTAGAGGTGACAAATATGACCTGATGACCGCGATCGCGCAGTTCTAACCCTAATGCAATCTTAGGATGTAGATCGCCCAAAGATCCAATAGTTGCTAGTACAATCCGACTCATTGTCCCTCCTAAACTTGCATCACGGCTCAACTGCTATTTTAGTTTGACTCTCGTGATATCTTCCCTGTGCTGCATTCCAGAATCACCCGAATCGGTCGGACTTTTGCCTTAAACAAACGATGAGGGATTGGATGCAATTCGTGAAACGTTAGCGAAACGACAGGAGTTACCACTTGTAACTTTTTCTACCTTATTTTTTCCACAAACTATTAGAGTGTGTTTTATGTCACTGGGCTATCCCATTCTCATGAAACCTGATATCGTTCGCTATTGGCTTGCTGGAAGCGTTGTATTCAGCCTGTTCGTTTCCAGTTCGGCGGTGGCTCAAATCATTCCAGATGCCACCCTGCCTGTGAATTCCCTAGTTACATCGGGCTGCACTGTTTGCACGATTGACGGTGGGACGGTGCGCGGCGCAAACCTCTTCCATAGTTTCAAGGAGTTTTCCATTCCTACGGGTGGTGCTGCTTGGTTCAACAATGCGGCGGCGATTCAAACGATATTGACGCGAGTCACGGGCAACTCAATCTCCACGATTGATGGGTTGATTCGTACCAACGGTATCGCAAATCTATTTTTGCTGAATCCGAATGGCATTCTTTTTGGCGCAAATGCTCGTCTAAATGTGGCGGGTTCTTTTGTGGCAACCACTGCTAGTAGTTTTCAGTTTCCCGATGGCAGCGAGTTTAGCGCAATTAATCCCCAAGCTCCGCCATTGTTGGCAATCAACATCACTCCAGGGTTGCAGTATGGCACCAGTCGTCCTAGTGCCGCGATCGCCACTCGTGGCAATTTAACAGCAGGGCAAGATTTGACCCTGGTTGCTGACACGTTAGACCTGCAAGGACAGTTGCAAGCCGGAAAAAATCTGACCCTGCAAGCTCAAAACACTGTGCAGATTAGAGATAGCTCCACCCTGCCTTTTGTGGCTTCATCGGGAGGAGATTTGCTGGTTCAAGGCAACAACACCGTTGATATTTTTGCTTTGAATCATGCTAACAGCGGCTTTTTTGCCGGAAAAGATTTAGTGCTGCGATCGCCCAACATCATTGGCGATGCCCACTATACCAGCGGCGGCAATGTTCGGATCGAGCAATTAGATTCTAGCCCCGGCTCTTGGTATAGCCCCAACGATCCGATTATTCGCGCTAGTGGCGATGTCAGCTTTGACAGCTACACTGGCGCATCTCTCCACATTTTTGCTGGAGGCTCAGTCACCGCCAACAGAATTACGATTAACGCCACGGATGCAGTCAACTTTATCAATGAAACGGTTACCCTTTCCAATGGGACACCGCTTCCCATTAATGGCAGTAGCCGCGCCACTCTAGATGTTCGCGCCGGAACCACAGCCTTTGGTATTCCTGGAGCAAGTGCAGGCGGCATATTTTTGCCAACTACTCCAGCAACAATTGGGTCTGGCACCAGCGCTAATATTGCGATCGCCACGATTATCAACACCGCGCAGCCGAGATCACTGGTGTATCTGACCAACCAATATCAGCCAAATGCGCTGACTGGTAACATTACCGTGGGCGCGATTAGCACAAACAATAACAGCGCAGCCGGAGGTGGCTCCGTGGTGATAGACGGTCGTAATGCCGTCACTGTCAATGGCAGAATCAATACTTCATCCGGTGCAGGCAACGGTGGCACTGTCACGCTACTTGCCAATGGCGACCTTGCCGTCAACACTCCCAATACCGCAAACCCGCCTGTTTTTGGAGCTTCTATTTTTACGGCGGGTCAGTTGGGCGGCAGCATTACGCTCAAGAGCAACGCCACGATCGCGCTAACGGGTACAGGCGATCGCCGTCTCTTTCCGATCAATAGCACCAGCACCACCAACATCTCAGGCGGAAAAGGCGGCGACATTGAGATCACTGGACGAGTGGTGACCTTAAATCGATCTGGAACGGTGACAGCGGCGACGAATGGCAGAGCAAATTCAGGGGATGTCAGAATTACGGCAACGGAAGCGATCGCGCTCAATAGTAGTGAAGCTAGCACGCTAGTGTTTGCGCCAGCACGGGGAAGGGGCGGCAATCTCACCATCACCACGCCCTCGCTTTCCCTCAACAATCGGGGTCAGATCATTGCGGGGACTCTAGGCAGTGGCAACACGGGAGATATTCTCATTAATGCCGATTTGATTTCACTAGATAACCTCAGCCAAATGGGAACTAACGTTCAACTGCCTGCTCCGGGGCAACTGCCTGCCACTGGGAATGCAGGTGATTTCACCATTAATACCCGCTCTTTATCTGCAAACAATGCCTCGACGATATTTACCAGCACATTTGCACGCGGTAATGCAGGCAACTTAACGATCGCGGCTCAAGAGTCCATTCTACTAGATGGGGCAAGCCGCACTCTGACCACTGTAGAAGCGGGTGCGATCGGGAGGGGTGGCAACACCACCATTACCACTGGAAGCTTAACCGCACTCAACGGCTCTCAAATTAGAACGACTACTCGCGGTCCTCAAAGCGCAGGCAATGTCACCATCAGCGCTGATCGGATTTGGTTTGACGGAGTAGGAAGTAATGTCGGACAACCCAGTGGTATTACTAGTGAGGTGATATCTGATAGAACAACCACAGGCAGCGGCACGGGCAGCGGTGGCAACATTGACATTCAAACGCGATCGCTCTCATTCACCAATGGCGCTCGAATTAATGCCAGCACCCAAAGCACCAGTCCCATTCCTGGACAAGGAAAAGCAGGCAACCTCACGATTACAGGCGCAGATTCCATCTCTTTAACCGGCGACAATACTGGTTTTTTGGCACTGACTGACGACGGTTCAACTGGCGATGCTGGCAAGATCACCCTAGAATCCCCAACTTTAACCATTCAAGCGGGCGCTCGTATTTCGGTCGATAGTCGAGGCAGTGGACGGGGCGGAGACATCCAGATTCAAGCAAACCGCATTACTCTAGATGACCGAGGCGTTATCTCGGCTGATACTGCTAGCACGAATGGCGGGAACATCAATCTTCAAGTGCAGGATATTTTATTGCTGCGTCGGGGCAGCCGCATTTCGACGAATGCAGGCACAGCTTTGGCAGGAGGGGACGGCGGCAACATTACCATTAATGCACCAAACGGTTTTCTAATTGCCGTGTCGAATGAAAACAGCGACATTGCAGCGAATGCCTTTCAAGGGCGTGGCGGGAGAGTTCAAATTAACGCTCAAGGCATCTTTGGAATTCAGGTGCGATCGCAGTTAACGCCAAAAAGCGACATTACTGCTAGCTCCACCTTTGGGATCAATGGAGTCGTAGAAATTAAAACACCAGACGTAGATCCTAGTAAGAGTCTCACCGCACTGTCATCAGGATTGATCGATAGCGCCTCCCTTGTGAGCCAAAGTTGTAGTGGCAGCAGCACCGCTCGTAAACAAGGTGAATTTATTATCACAGGACGAGGCGGTTTACCTGCCCCACCTAGTGCCGCCTTCGATGGGCAACCTGTGTGGCAAGATCTCCGCGCTTTCACACTGCAAACTGGGCGCGCTCCGGCAGAACCCTCAAAAATAGCCCCCCCATCAAAAGCGATTATAGAAGCACAAGGCTGGGTTGTTTCTCAAGATGGACAGGTAGAGTTGATTGCCCAAGCTCCGAATACAATGGCTCATCAATCTTGGCTGCCCCAAATAGATTGCAAGGATGAAGTCAATGGCAAATCAGCGATCGCAGAATAGTAAAGTGCTGCTTTACTTAAGCTTGATATCTCTTCTACAACTAAATCCTCTCTAGCCTTAGATAGGCGCATCTTATGACGCTTTTTCGACGGGTTATATGTAAGAAATAATTGTAATTTTTCTTTGAAGTTTCCGTGTAAATACTGCCTTTTTCTGAGGTGTTGATTATTCTTTGATGAGCAGCTGTGATGAGTAATAGATTTCAGACAGAAAAAGCTTCAAAAGAAGCAACTGAGCCAGCCTGGTGTTCTAGGTAATTAGCATCTTAAGAGTGTAATTACTGCATCCAAATATTTTCTGACTAGCAACGTTTGTTGCGTGAAATAGGGTCATGCCTTAGTAAAAATCATTTCTGTCAATGCCGTTTGGTCTTGGTTCCCGTAACAGTGCCTAATTCATCGTCTAATTCATTCAGTTAAACATCTTGTAGGAGATCTCCCGATGACCATGATGAAAAAGCTTTCACTCACCATTGCTGGTACGATCGCGCTGTCTACTAGCAGCCTTGACCCTGCCAGTGCAGTGGTATTTAAGCTTTCAGGAACCACAGGCAGTGCCCAAAATCCTGAATACTCTCACTTCTATCCTGAATATCAAAATGCCAGATACGAAGGCTTTTTCATAATTCCTGACGATGCACCGGATCTTGACCCCAGCCACAAAGTGGGTCTATTTGAAATTCAAGAGTTCACCATTAAGCTTTTCAACGATCACTTCCCAACCTTTAAAGCTCTATTTACTCAGGGTTCTACTAAAGCTTTCTTTCGCCAAGATGATACGGATATTTTCTTTCCCGATTTTGAAATTGGCAACACCTCTCAAAATGACCCCACCCTAGGATCATTGTTTTTAAGCTTCAATGGCATTGTTGAAAGCCCTAATATTTTGCCAACCTTTGGTCCGATTACCGGGCATTTTGCATCGGATCGCTCATTTCTAAAAGTTGGAGATTCTGAATCAGCGCCTGACATGATGATCTCGGTGACTAGTACTAGCGTGGAGGCAGTTCCTGAACCAACAACCATGGTGGGAGCGGCAGTATTTGGTTTGGGGATGCTACTGAAGAAGCGAACCCAGAAGCAGTAAGCAAAAATCGCATCTTTAACCTCCAATACTTTATGGCATATACGAAGTCATTTGACTGTAGGGGTAGGTCTTGTGCCTACCCTGACGGAGATGAAGGGCAACCACAAGGGATTGC
>NZ_JBFPDP010000072.1:0-10923 GCF_040830845.1 Sivoneniella epilithica UHCC 1019 | reverse complement strand
TGCCCCTACAAATTTTGGCGTTGCTGAATAGAAGCATGATTTTTGACTGTAGGGGTAGGTCTTGTGCCTACCCTGACGTAGATGGAGGGTAACCACAAGGGATTGCCCCTACAAATTTTGGCGTTGCTGAATAGAAGCATGATTTTTGACTGTAGGGGTAGGTCTTGTGCCTACCCTGACGGAGATGGAGGGCAACCACAAGGGCTTGCCCCTACGAATTTCATATCTCGATTCAGCAACGCCCAAATTTTATCCTCAGATTCAGCAATGCCTTTTTTGCCGACTGGCTTCTTTGATTGATGAGTTTTGTGCAGATTGTTTTAGAAACACTGATTCGGTTTTGCTCTCGCTATATAAAGGATTTGGATAGTTACTGAAAATCGGGCGATCGCTAGGGCAAATCATGATCAAAGAGAAATGGCTTCGTTTTCGGAAGCGGTTCACTTTTGTAGGGCAAGTCATCTCAGGCTGTTGCTTGGTTGTCATCATCGGATTAGCACCCTTACAAGCGATCGCTCCTATTCATAACCCTTCGGCGGCTGACTCTCCAACTCAACCTCGTGGTTTTACCTTAGCTGCCACCAATCCTGCTGAGGCGGTGCAACAAGGGAGATCGCTTTACCAAGCAGGGCGATTTCTCGATGCGATCGCGCCTTGGCAAGCAGCAGCAAAAACTTATCAGGCTGAGGGCGATCGCTTAAACCAAGCATTGACATTGAGCTATCTCTCACTGGCGTATCAAAAATTGGGGCGATTTCCAGAGGCAAAGACGGCGATCTACACCAGTTTAGACTTGCTGCAACAGCCAGAAGCCAACAGCCACAACCAACTTCAAATCTTAGCTCAAGCACTCAATACTCAAGGCAGCTTAGAGTTATCTCAGGGAAACGCTGAGCAGGCATTAACAATCTGGCAGCAAGCAACTACTGCCTACGGGAAAGCGGGAGATGAAGCGGGGAGAGTGGGCAGTTTAATCAATCAAGCCCAGGCACAACAATCGTTGGGGTTGTATCTACGAGCGCGAAAAACCTTAACTGAAGTTTCAGCCGCCTTAGAACCCCAAACCGATCCGCAAATTCAGGTGACTGGATTGCGAAGTTTGGGCAACATTCTTCGTTCCATTGGTGATTTAGAAACCTCTCAGGCGGTTTTAGAGAAAGCTGGAGCGATCGCGCGTCAGGCAAATTTGCCCGAAGACAGCGCCAGTAGTGTGCTGAGTTTGGGCAACACTCAACGCGCCCAAAATAATACTGCTGCTGCACTGCAAGCTTATCAAACCGTCATCTTTCAATCGTCTTCCGCTACTACGAAAGCCCAAGCACATCTGAGCCAACTCACGCTGCTAGTGGATGATCGCCAGTGGTCGCAGGCGATCACCCAAGTACCAGAGGTGCAGTCACAAATTGCCGCCCTTCCCCTTAGCCATACTACTATTTACGCTCAAATTAACTTAATTCAAACGCTGATCCGGCTGAAACAAAGCCCGATCCAAGGCACACCCGACTGGACAGAACTGGCAGCGATCGCCGCAAAAGCGGTGCAAAGCGCCCGCACCTTGGCAGACCAATCGGCAGAATCCTATGCGGTGGGAACGCTGGGCAAACTCTATGAAAAAACGCAGCAATGGGGCGATGCTGAACAGTTGACTCGCCAAGCACTGACGATCGCCCAAGCCGTTGATGCCCCCGATATTGCCTATCAATGGCAGTGGCAACTAGGACGACTGCTGAATGCAAAAGGTAAGAAAGACGGCGCGATCGCTGCCTATCAGGAAACCATCAAAACTCTGGCACTATTGCGAAAAGATCTGGTTGCGATTAACTCAGATGTGCAGTTTTCCTTTCGAGAAAGTGTGGAACCGATCTATCGTCAACTCGTAGGACTATTGCTGGAGCCGACCCTGAATACTAATAATTCTCAACGAACAGCACCCACCCAAACTCGACTCAAACAAGCCCGTGAGGTAATTGAATCGCTTCAGTTAGCAGAACTGGATAACTTCTTTCAGGAAGCTTGTCTCACTGCCCAAACCGCTCAGATTGATCGAGTTGATGCCCAAGCCGCTGTGATTTATTCGATCATTCTGGCAGATCGGCTCGAAATTATTCTGTCTTTGCCCAATCAACCGCTGAAGCACTACGCGACCGCCATTCCCCAGCCAGAGATGGAGCAATTGTTGGATAAAATGCGGCGATCGCTTCGGCGCACCTTTCCCAACCCAGAACGCTTGCAAACCGCCCAGCAAGTCTACAATTTGCTGATTCAACCTGCTGAAAAACAGCTTGCAACGAGTGGAGTGAAAACCTTAGTGTTTGTCCTGGATGGCTCTTTGCAAACCATTCCAATGAACCTCCTCTATGATGGCAACCAGTATTTAGTTGAAAAATATAGTGTGGCGCTTGTTCCAGGGCTGCAACTGCTGCAACCCCAGCCCCTTGTGCGCGACAAGCTGAAAGTGTTGGTGGGAGCATTAAGCGAAGCGAGTCACGGTTTTTCAGCCCTGCCAGGAGTTGAGTTTGAGATTGAGCAAATCGCTACCAAAGTTCCCTCCCAAGTTTTGTTAAATCAGGACTTTACTGGGGGAAAGCTGCAAACCCAAATTCAAGCCTCTGCCTTCCCCGTGGTGCATTTGGCAACCCACGGGCAGTTTAGTTCCAACGCCAAAGATACGTTTCTGCTCGCTTGGGATAGCCCCATTAACGTCAAAGAGTTAGATGGACTGTTGAAAACAACCGCCGAAAGCCGCGATCGCAATCCCATTGAACTGCTGGTACTCAGCGCCTGTGAAACCGCCTCTGGCGATAAGCGGGCAACCCTCGGATTGGCTGGCATCGCGATTCGCTCCGGCGCTCGTAGCACCCTGGCAACCCTTTGGGCGGTCGATGATGAATCCACCGCCCAATTTATGGTGCAATTTTATAAAGAGCTAAACCAACCCAATGTTTCTAAGGCAGAAGCACTGCGTCGCGCCCAACTCGCCTTGCTGAAACAGCCTGAATTTAGGCATCCTTATTATTGGGCACCGTTTGTGTTGGTGGGAAATTGGTTATGAGAAACGAGGCAAGGGGCGAGGGGAAAGAGGCGAGAGAACAACGAATGAACGGCTTTAGGAGATTTGATAGGGCTGGAATGGGTTCTTACCCTAGCGTGTTCTTTGCCGGTCTTGGATTCAGTCTGGCGATCGCCCCTGCTAATGTGGCGGCGATTGCGCCTGTTGCTGTTTCGCCCAGTTTTGATCAATCGTTACACGCTCAAGTCACGTTTGAACCGCCCAAAGGTCAAAAAGCACCCAAGCGAACCACAGGGGGAGCCAGACGAACAAACCCTAGAATTTGTCAAACCACTCGAAACCCTTTTCAGATCGCTGCCACGACTCCTCCCCAACCGTTAGATCAATCGCTGATTGCGCTGATGCCAAATAGCAGTTCAGGTAGCACGATCGCCGATCGCCCGACTATTTTGGTTTATGTTCCCAAAAATCCGGCTAAAACGGCTGAGTTTATTGTTGAAGACACCAATTTGAAGCGGGTAGTGACGATGACCCTGGATATTTCTAATGCTCCAGGGATTTATCAACTCAAATTTGCCCCCAGCGATCCCCCGTTGGAAGTGGGAAAAGATTACCAGTGGGCATTTGCGATCGTCTGTGACAATAGCCTCAAAGATCCAATTATTTACGGCAAACTTCGCCGCATTCAACCCGATCCAGCATTCGTCAATCAACTGGCAAGCGCAACACCCAAAGATCGCATCACTCTCTATAAAAATGCTGATCTTTGGTATGACGCTTTGACCGAAATGGTCAATCTACAGCAAACTCAACCTAGTGTTTCTACTCAAGATGCATGGCAGCAGTTACTTCAATCCATTGGGCTAGAAGCTTTACAACCAGCACCGTTCAGGAAGTTTTGAGTTTTGAGTTTTGAGTTTTGAGTTTTGAGTTTTGAGTTTTGAGTTTTGAGTTTTGAGTTCTGTTCCAACTATTTTAAGATCTGCCTGATCATTTGCCTGTGAGAAAGTAGGTTTTCATGTCTCCTCGTCCTTTCACTGCAATGGTGCCGCGATCAGTAAATTTGTACTTATCTTTTAGGTGCTCATAGGTGGCTTCAGTGACTTGAATTTCGCCTGGAATGCTGTGAGTTTCCATGCGACTAGCAATGTTAACGGCATCGCCCCACAAGTCATAGCTGAATTTTTTGATGCCAATCACTGCCGCAACGACGGGTCCGGTATTGATGCCAATCCGGATGCGGAATGGGTCGCCTAGGTCGGTTTTGAAGTGGGCGATCGCCTGTTGCATATCGAGCGCCATGGCTGCGATCGCGTCTGCATGGTCGGCACGGGGTACGGGCAACCCACACACTGCCATGTAAGCATCGCCAATGGTTTTGATTTTTTCTACGCCATACTGTTCTGCCAGATGGTCAAAGGCAGAAAAAATTTCATTGAGTAAGCTGACGAGATCCGTTGGCGATAGCCGGGATGCTAGCCCAGTAAAATCTACAATGTCAGAAAATAAAATTGTGACTTCATCAAACCGGGTGGCGATCGCGCTTTGTCCTTGCTTCAGTTGTTCAGCAATCTCTTCTGGCAAAATGTTGAGCAACAAGCGTTCTGATTTTTCTTGTTCGATTTTGAGGGCTTCTTCGGCTTGTTTGCGTTGAGTAATGTCTTCAATCACGCCTAAAAGCCCGATCACGTTACCCTGCAAATCGTGAATTGGCAGTTTGCTGATATCCAGCCACCGATCTTGTCCATCGGCTGATTGCCGAACTTTGCGGGCAACCATGTGCAGTTCGGGCATATCGGTATTGATAATGCGGCTATCTTGACTGCGAAATTGATCAGCAAGATCGGCGCTGGGCAGCACGTCGTAATCTGTTTTGCCCACGATCGCATCGGGAGTCTCTAGCCCTGCGGATTCTGCCCAGTTTTTGTTACAGCCCAAAAAGGTGAGAGTTGTGTCTTTCCAAAAAACTTGTTGCGGAATATTGTTCAAAATAATTCGCAAATATTGTTCGCTGGTAGAAAGGGCGGTTTCGGTGCGGAGACGTTCCTGAACTTCCTGCTCTAGTTGAGTGTTTTTTTGACTGAGTTCCACGGTGCGATCGCGGACTCGTTGTTCCAGCGATCGCGAATACTCTGCCAACTGCCCATAGGAGAAGCGCAAATTTTTCCACAGCATCAAGCCATTATTGCCCACAGCCACACCTGTCAACGCTAATAGGGGTGGCACAACGGGAATCCACCAGCCCCCTAAAAAGGCGATGTAGGTTCCACCCACTAACCCACCACCCAGCAGAAACACGCTCATTAGCACCCAACGGGGAGAACGCAAACGGAGTCCCACAATTCCTCCGATGCCTGCCCACAGGCAAATCCAGAGGATTTCAATCGGTTCTGCCCATACGCGAATTAGCGACTTCCCATCTAGCGCAGCGCTCAAAATCTGGCTGGTAATGCTGGCATGAATTTCCACGCCTGCCGCTTTTGTGGTGGATCGACTGGTAATTTCATCGCTGCAAGGGGCGCTAAAGAGATCTCCAGCGCTTTCAGCCGTTACGCCAATTAGCACTACTGTATTTTGAAGCGGTATGGTGCTAGTTCCTTGCAGCAGGTCATCCATGGAAAGGGTGTGAAATCCTTTGCGCGATCGGCAAAAGGTCGATAGGATTTGATATCCGCCTGCATCTGCGTTGACATACCCGCCATCGAACGGTTTCAGCGGGGTGAATGAGGCTTTTCCTAACTGATACTGATTTTGTTCAGTATTTACCGATTCAAGGTTGATTCCCTGTTTAGCCAAATATGTAAGGGCTAATTTTGTCCCGATTCCGACGACGGTTTGATCTTGACTATCTTTGAGGGTTAACAGGCTCCGACGAACCTTGCCATCGCTATCTAACACAATGTCGCTAGCGCCCACCTGATTTTGTGGGTTCAAGCTAGTCGGGGGGTCTACCGAGCCAGCGGCATTGCCCACCATGCGAACGCCAACCAGGTTGGGTGTGGTTTCAAACACTTTGACTAACTGGGAATGCCCTGGCTCAATTGGCAGATTGCGATATAAATCTAGCCCGATCGCCTTGGGTTGTTGCTGCTTAACCTTGGTAAGTAGGGTCGCCAATACCTGATCAGAAACGGGCCACTGATACTTGGCAATATCTGCCTCAGTAATTCCCACAATTACAATGCGGGGATCGACGGGTGCGGCGGGTGCCCATTCAGCAAATTGGTCAAATGCAGCCCATTCCAATAATTGCAAGCCACCTCCAAACCGAAGAGCAATCAACGCTCCTGCCACACTTGCTGTTAGTAATACTCCTTGCGATCGCTCAAAAAGTTGTTTGAGGTTGTCCCACATCTTAGCCGCTCGTTGGTCATTCTATAGTTGTTGCGCTAAGCCCCCTGATGTTCTACTTTACACCGTGAGTTTTGTCGTGACAGGATGGTGCGTTTACCTTTCCTATTCCGGCATTGCTGAATCTGGGGATGAACTTGGTAGGGGCAATCCCTTGTGGTTGCCCTCCATCTCAGTCTCGCATCAATGGTATCAGGTTAATATGATGCAGGATTTGGCATCAGTCATGAGTTTTATGTAGGAGCGATCGCGATGTTAAGCAGGACACCCAATCAATCCAAAGCCAGAGCCACAGAAGCGAGAGCCACAAAAGCCAGAATAACAAATATTGAAATTCGGTTTGCGATCGCGCTGTCAGTTTTAGGTTGGGTGATAGTGGAGGCAACTGAACAAGGCATTTGCGCGATCGAGTTTGGCGACACGCCAGAGATATTGACAACCCAATTGCAGACTCGCTTTCCCCTGGCTCAACCGCAAGAATCCGATCCGATGTTCTCCAACTGGGTCGCCCAAGTGCTTCGTTTGATCGAAACCCCCGCTCGCGGGCTTGATGTGCCCCTCGATATTCAAGGGACAGCCTTTCAACGGCTTGTCTGGACAGCATTGCAGACGATTCCATCTGGCACAACCGTTAGCTATGGCGCGATCGCCCAGCAAATTGATCAGCCTACCGCCATCCGAGCAGTGGCAACTGCCTGTGCTGCAAACACGCTAGCCGTTGCCATCCCGTGCCATCGGGTGGTTCGCAGTAATGGCGGTTTGAGTGGCTATCGCTGGGGCATTGAGCGCAAACGGGCACTGCTAGAACGAGAAGTTTCTTCTTTCTGCTAGTGCTGCTTTCGCCTGTTCGCGATCGTCAAAGTGAATTTTTTCGGTGCCAAGGATTTGATAATCTTCGTGTCCTTTACCTGCGATTAATACGCCATCGCCGGGTTCGGCATTGAGGATTGCAGCACGAATGGCAGCCGCGCGATCGCCCATCACAATGGGGTTCACTGCTTCAGGAATGCCAGCGACCACATCAGCCAAAATGCGCTGGGGATCTTCAGTCCGGGGATTATCAGAGGTGACATAGACAGCATCAGCAAGGTTGGCGGCAATCCGTCCCATTTGCGGACGCTTGGTGCGATCGCGATCGCCACCGCAGCCAAACACACAAATCATCTGCCCGTTAATAAAAGGACGAGCCGCTTTCAGCATATTTTCCAAACTGTCTGGCGTGTGGGCATAATCCACAATCACGCTGATGTCCTGATCGGGTGAAAGCTGCACCTGCTCCATGCGACCGGGCACACCGCTGAAGTGAGGTAATGCCGCCGCGATCGCGTCTAGATCCAACCCTAAATGCAACACCGCGCCAACCGCTGCCAACAAGTTTTCTAGATTAAATTGCCCCACTAAAGGCGACACAAATTGAGTAGTGCCCTTGGGCGTATGCAGCACTCCACTAACACTGGCGGCTCCATAGCTCAGGTCACTTGTCCACAAATCGGCGTTCTGATCCTGAGTGCTATAGCTCCAAGTTTTTGCTTGAGGTCGGTTGTGAATCAGCCGTTTGCCGTAAGCATCCTCTAGGTTAATGACCGCCAAACCTTTCAAATAATCCGGGTGAAACAGCAGTGCTTTAGCTGCAAAATACTCCTCCATATCGGCGTGATAATCCAGATGATCTTGGGTCAGGTTCGTAAACACACTGACCTCAAAAGTGCAGCCTTGTACGCGACCTTGTGCCAATGCGTGAGAGCTTACTTCCAGCACGCCATAGTCGCACTCGGCATCTACTGCGTCGGCAAGTTGCTTTTGAAGTTCTACGGCGAAGGGGGTAGTGTGGGCGGCGGTTTGTTGATAGCCCTTCCAGCGGGTGTAAAGTGTGCCCAAAAGAGCAGGAGATTTCTGGGCGTGGTTGAGAAAGAACTCAATTAGGTGGGTGGTTGTGGTTTTGCCGTTGGTGCCAGTTACGCCCACCAGTTTTAGGGTTTGAGCAGGGTGATGATAGAACGCAGCGGCAATCTGGGCGCAGGCTTGAGAGATATTTTCTGTGGGAATGATGCAGGCATTAGCAGCGGTTTCAGGACTATTCAAGGCTTTATCAGCCGCCGCCGGAGAGACGATCGCCGCAATCGCACCTGCCGCGATCGCCCCTGACCAAAACTCGCCGCCATCGACTCGCGTTCCCGGCATTCCAATAAACAAATCCCCCGGTTGACACGCCAACGAATTAGTCGATAAGCCTTTCACCTCGCTATCTAGTGCTGGGTGATCAGCCATGGACTCTATCCCAGATGCAGCTAGCAACTCTCGCAACTTCATGTCAGCACCTACTCACAAAATGCCTTTCTATTGTGCAGGATCAATCAGCAATTTTTGTAGCATCTGTTCCAACTGGGCGATCGTAGTGCGGGGAGAAGGGCGGGGAATGGCAGAGAGCTTTGTTCGCGTAGCGTCTCCGTAGGAGATATTTTGAGTTTTGAGTTTTGAGTTTTGAGTCTCTTTTCTGTCCTCTTGGCTTACCCAAAATAGGACTGGAATTTCGTATTGATACTGTTGAAACCAATCGTCTCGTGTGGTGATGTCGCGAACTTCGAGTTCTAGGGGAATGCTTTGAATTCTCTCTAGTTTTTCTTGCAGCCCTTCACACAGATGGCACCCTGGTTTGCTATATAAAATCAACTGCATCGATCAACACTCCTTTAACGCAATTGTGATCTTAAATCAGCCTGTTCGTCCCAGTGAGTATAGGGCAACATGGATCGCCGCGATCGCCATGCAAGGATAGTCAGATTTGGCTATCTTAGTTACAACGCGGATTGGAGTCAGCCATTAAATCTAAAATGAACCAATCTATTGAACCTTTGACTCAACCCTCTAATCTTGACCTCGAATGGCTCAACCAAAAGTTTGAGCAGGCTCATCCCAAAGATATTCTTGCCTGGTGCGTGGTTAACGTTCCAACTGGTTTAGTTCAAACTAGCGCGTTTAGCGTGGATGATTTGTTGATTACAGATTTGCTTTACCGCGATTTGCAGCCAGTCAACCCGATTCCCGTTTTATTTATAGACACCCTCCACCACTTTCCCCAAACTCTCGATTTGGTTGCAAAGGCACGGCATCTTTATAAACTCAATCTCAAGAGTTATAAAACTCCTGGGGTCACGATGCGGCAAGATTTTGCTGCAAAATATGGTGAAGCTCTATGGCAAAAGGATCATTCTAGGTTTCATTACTTAACCCAAGTCGAACCATTGCAGCGGGGCTTAGCAGAACTAAATGCGATCGCATGGCTCACTGGAAATCGCCGCGACCAAGCTGATACCTTCATCAATCTGCCTATTTTTGAACTAGATTTGCACCAGCAGTTAAAGGTTAATCCACTGGCAAACTGGACTCGTAAAGAAACGTGGGCATATGTGTTTGAACACGATGTCACCTACAATCCTTTGCATGATCAAGGCTACCCCAATATTGGAGATGAACCCTTGACTTTGCCAACCCCTGAAGCCAGCAACTCGATTGAACTTTGGCAAAACTAAAATATAGAATTTTTTGTGAAAAGTGCCCCATCCCTAATCCCTTTTTTATGCCTAAAACTGTTTTTATTACAGGTGCCTCCACCGGAATTGGCTATGCGACGGTTCAGCTTTTTCACCAAAACGGATGGAACGTGGTCGCAACGATGAGATCGCCCGAAAAAGCTGCTGACCTTGCCCAGTTAGATAATGTGCTTTGTTTACCGCTGGATGTGACCGATTTTAGTTCAATTCAGCCCGCCATAGATGCCGCATTAGCGCGATTTTCTGCCATTGATGTACTCGTCAACAATGCAGGCTACGGGTTAATTGGCGCGTTTGAAGCTTGCACCGCTGAGCAAATTCAGCGACAGTTCGCCACGAATGTGTTTGGGCTGATGGAAGTGACCCGCGCATTCTTGCCGCATTTTCGCGATCGCCGCTCTGGTGTAATTATCAACATTTCCTCGATTGGCGGACTGACTGGATTTCCTTTGTATAGCCCCTATCACTCCACCAAGTGGGCAGTGGAAGGCTTTACCGACTCCTTACAGTATGAATTAGAACCGTTTAATATTCGCGTCAAGCTGATAGAGCCGGGTCCAATTAAGACGGATTTTTATACGCGATCGCCCGACATTGCCCAACAGCCCGGACTCACTGCTTATGACAGCTTTGTTGCAAAAGTCATGCCCACCATGACCAAAGCTGGAGAAACCGGATCTCTGCCCGAAGTGACCGCCGCCGTGATTTTTCAAGCCGCGATCGATGGCAGCGATCGTCTACGTTACCCTGCTGGAGGCAATGCGGGACTATTGTTGCTGTTACGCAAGCTGCTACCCGACTCGTTATTTTCAGCGATCGTTCGGGCTACCACCATCAAAAGCTAGGGCAGGGCGATGACATACAGCGCAGCTACCGATGGCTCAACGCACTGGATTGATTGGCTATCAACTCTGTCGGCGCGAGATTAAACGGGCAGGAAAATGGCAGAAGGCTTGGCTACCGGGAGCAAACATTGGTGCGCCATTGGTTTCGATAAAGTCCTCCAGCATC
>NZ_JBFPDP010000071.1:0-19398 GCF_040830845.1 Sivoneniella epilithica UHCC 1019 | reverse complement strand
CAAGCCAAAAGGGTTCTTGACCCATTTCGCCTGATTAGTTTCAAGATACAAGCTTGCTTGCTTCCCGCAGGGTGGGCTGACTTTAGTTGCACATCAGGTAAATTGGCAAATTAGAGGAAGCGATCGCCCAACAAAAATCCTCTTAAACAGGTTAGAGGTCACTGTCTAAGAGGATTGACATTCACTTTAGTATTCAAAGTTTAGAAACTAACTCTACCGAGGAATCCATACCCATTCACTTTCTAGCAAGCACCACTCCGCTTGGTCAAAATCATCAAAACAGTTTTATAAATTAGAACCAAATCATAGAAACGATGCCATTGAGCTTGGTAGCGCAGATCAAGCTGAACAATATCTTCAAAATCTTTGACTAAAGAACGCCCGCTCACCTGCCATTCACCCGTCAGACCCGGCTTGACATTCAAACGCTGCCAATGGTGAGTATTATACTTAGCCACTTCATCAGATGTTGGGGGGCGAGTGCCAACAAGGCTCATTTCACCTTTTAGCACATTCCAAAACTGAGGAAACTCATCTAGGCTGGTTTTCCGCAAAAAGCGCCCAACTCGTGTGATGCGTGGATCGTTTTTATTCTTAAAAATTAATCCTTTCGCCTCATTTTTAATTTGCACCTTCAATTCATCTGCATTTTGCACCATCGAGCGAAACTTATAAATGCGGAATGACTGCCCCATTAAGCCATAACGTTCTTGAGAGTAAAGAATGGCACCGGGACTGTCGAGCCGAATAGCCAAGGCAATTGGAAAAAAGATCAGTCCAAAAATTACTAACCCAATCAGACTCCCAACAATGTCAATAAACCGTTTAAATAAACAAGAAACCGATCGATGAGGAATCCCTGGCTTAAGGGTGGTGAATGTGCAAGACGTTAGACTATTCTTTGGTAGTGCTGATTGCATGGCTTCTAGTTGTGCTTTTGAGGGAATCACGCAGACATCGTAAAAATACGGAGTAGGTTTCACAACAATATAAGGGAATTTCAGACCTGGCAATATGTTTAGTGGAAACACTATCTCAATCTTCTTGAAAACTTCATATTTATTTATATTCATGAAGAATTGATGAAGCGATCGCGGTTTCTTAAGTGGATCACGCTCTTCAAAGAACTAGTCAAGGGGTGCTTCAGGACTTTTCGTAGAATTACAGAGGCTAATAATTGTTAATCAGCAAAAATAATTACCAGTTAACAAAAATATAGACTTAGGTTTTTTGAAACATTCTACATTGAGAAATGAAGCATCTACCTAAAGGCATACTTGTATTACTTGATATGTGAACTGTGCTTTAAACAACACTCTTTAAGAGGTGGACTTCTAGAAGTCAAACACTTAGCTCATCTGTAGCAATACGAGGAAAGGTCAAGACAATATTCTTTATTTCTCAAGGATCTTTGTGTCCTAACCTAATGCTGTTGTAGGTCAACTTTTTGGGGTTGCTAGCGTTGGAAGCAGGGGGATTAGTTGCTCAAAGGCTATGCCGCGATGACTGATCGATCGCTTCAGTTCCGCAGACATTTCAGCGAAAGTTTGCTGATGATCTGGACTGTAGAAAACGGGATCATAGCCAAAGCCGCCAATTCCTTCAGGAGCGCGAAGAATTTCCCCGGGACAAAACCCTTGAACTTGCAGGGCGATCGCGCCATTGGGTCGGGCGATCGCCATAGTGCAGACAAACCGGGCGGCTCGATTCAATTCACCGTCTAACTCTTTGAGCAATCGCGCAATACAAGCAGCATCGTTTTCTGCATAACGAGCCGAAAAAACGCCCGGTGCGCCACCTAGTGCTTCCACTTCTAGACCCGAATCATCGGCGATCGCCCATTCCCCGGTTGCCAGTGCCACTTGAGAAGCTTTTAAACAGGCATTTTCGGCAAAGGTCGCCCCGGTTTCTTCTACTTCCAATTCAGGCGGTTTTAAGCGTAATTCCCAGCCTAAATCCGCAAGATGGGCTTGCATTTCTTTCAGTTTGCCGGGGTTTCCGGTTGCTACTACCAAAACGGTCATAACAAGTTCCTTTGATTGCTGAGTGAGGGGCTATAGGCTACAGACTCACGCCAAGCAGGGAGCCATTGCCGCAACTTGTTCATGAAATGCTTGCCAGGTCAAAACTTGGTCAAGCAGCGTCTCGTAGCCCATAACATTAGGATGCAACCCATCTTCTGTCAGGCGATCACTCAACCATTGGCTACTTTGCAATTGCCACTGAGAAAACACATCTAGGTAAGGAATCTGTCTAGCTTCACAAGCTAAGCGCGTCGCCTCTTTATAGCGAAATTGGTCTGCCTGATTGTAATAAAGACAATCCAGAAAAGGCATTTTTGCTTCATCCACAGGCACCATGCCCACAAACATCACGGGGCATAGCTGCACGGCTTGATCCAGCAGGCGCTCCATTTCATCACAAAATAGGTTGAAGTCAGTGAAGTTGCGTCCATCTGGACGAGAGAGCCGCGCTGAATCATTGGTGCCCACCGATAAAATCAGTAGATCAGGAACTCGATTTCGCAATTCGCCCCGCAGCCGAAATTCACTTTCTAGGCGTGTAGCAACCTGTTGGACTCCATCCCCGCGCACACCCAAGTTATACAAGGCGTGTCCTAAACTGCCAGGAATCATCCAACTACGCCGCAGTCGTTCAATCCATCCACCCCCTGCCGGGTCGCCAAAGCCATAAATGATGCTGTCTCCAACTGCAATAATCCTTAAGGGATGCGTTGTTTTTTGAAGGGTAGGAAGTTTAGCAGTCTGCATTGAGTAATTAAGCGTTGGGAACTCAAAAAATCGAGCATTCACGTATGCAGAACTGTATCATCGGTTGAAGAACTTTGCAAAGCTTGACAAATTAAGACTCAGATACATATACCTTAACAAATTGAGGGGAAGTACGAAGTGCAAGGTACGGAGTGCGAGGTGCGGAGTTGCTAAGCCCACGTTGCAATAATCCACTGGCTGCCGTTAATCAGGTAAAACATGCCGACTATTAGCAAGGCAACACTGGCAAGTCGAATGATGGTGTTGGAGTGAAGTAATAAGGTGCGGGTTTGTTTTGCAAGTCCAGTGAATAAGCTAGCCAGAAAAATAATGGCAGTGTAGCCAAAAGCATAGCTAATCATGGTGAGGGTGCTTTGCCATTGGGAACCAGTTGCAGCGGCGGCAGTTAAGACCGAAATCATAATTGGGCTGGTGCAAGGAGAACTGACAAGTGCAAAGGTGATTCCAACCCCATAAGGACCGGTCAGAAAGGCTGTAATTAACGATTGAAGCCGCGATCGCCCTAGGGATTGTTTCACGAATCGCCGAGGTATTTTTTCCCCCGAAGGAACCGCATTCAGTCCTATTCCAGTCGATGAAGTGAAGCGATTTAGCCTTAACCGGGGAATTTGTATAATGCCGACTAAGCTTAACCCCATCAGCACAATAATGGCTCCAACAGCGACCTGAATATAGCCACGAAACTGAATCAGAATCAAACCTGCCGCCGAGGAAAACAGCCCCAGCACACTCAGAACGGTGACGACCCCTAATACAAACGAGCCTGCTTTGAACAAGGCATCTCGACGGGAGGTGATTTCGCGAGTGCCAATATAGCTCAGGTTCACTGGCAACAGAGACAAAATGCAGGGGGAAATGCTGGCAACTAATCCACCTAAAAACGCGAGTCCGATCAGCGCCACTGGATGATGAGTTTGGTGTTGATGTTGAGTAAACCACTGGTCATAGCGATCGCCGGTCCAAAATGCAAACTGCTGTAGTGATTGAAAGACCGAGCTTTGGATTAATCCTTCCAAGAGTAAAGCTAGGGCGATCGCGCTCCCAAACAGGATGATCAGTAGAAGTAGATGCTTGGAGTGGGGAAGGGAGCGATGGGGTAATTTGGACAGTTTGACACGAGCCATAGGGATTTGGTTTACGAATAGCAACAACACATTACTTTTCAAATTGTTGAGAGCCTTGATAGCCAGAAAGCGCTGCTAATTCCTCTAGCGATCGCATCCCTCGATAAAGCTGTCCATTCATATGCCAGGTGGGATAACTGCTGACCTGCGCCTGCGCGCACTGTTCCGGTTGGGGATTATCTCCCTGCGGATCACACTCTACCACTTGCAATTTAGCCACTGCTGAGCCAAACAATGCTTGCTGTCGCTGGCAATAAGGACACCAATAGGTCGTGTAGAGTTTTGCTCCCTGCTGATTGAGATGCTCCGCTAGGGCAAGTGTGGCAGGAGAAGCCAATGCAACCGTTGCCGAGGAAGTCTTTGTGGGAGTGGTTGTAAAGGTGTTCTGAGCCGTGCAGCCTGCCCCGATCAGCAGGGCGATTCCCATAGGGAGCGTTGCACGAATCGCCACTGTTGCCCCCAACCGCAATTCCCATGAGGAGCGTTTCACAAATCGCAGTTTCCGGTTCAGAAACCCTATCCATTGAATTGTCTTCATGCTCATGGAAACATCTTTTATACTCTATCAACAGCAACAGAAAGCAGTAGAAAGCTTAGGTTTCACTTTAAGTATCTAATTGCAGCCCTCTCTAGTTGTATTCTAGTTACGACTCTAAAATAGTGATTCTCCTCACTCATTCGTCAATCTTTTGAATCATCTTTCCAGTGTTCCCACTTGCCATTCGCAACTTGCCATTCGCAACTTGCCATTCGCCATTCGCCACAAAATTAAATTTTGCAGAATGAGTCAACCTTGCAGGGCTAGCCTACACTGCTAACGACGCAGGATATAAGCAGGCGAAAAGTTGAGGACGTAGGGGGAAAGTTGTGGAAAAGATCGCGCTGCTTGTTGGGGTCAGTGTCTGTGACATGGGGTTGCCTCCCTTGCGAAAAGCTCGCACCAATGTAGAAGTCCTAAAACGAGCGTTGCAAGGTACATCCTCTGGGTTTGAGGTGCAAACGCTGAATGATCCCAATTTGCTCGACATGATGGAAGCGATCGAACACCTGTTTCGTCATCGCGAGAAAACCGATCAGGTTCTGTTCTTTTTTTCTGGCTATGGCATTAAGGATGTCGATGGGCAACTTTACTTTGCGGCTCCTCATACAGCACTCGACGATCGCGGCAATCTGATTCGTGCCCGCACCATGCCCATCCGGTTTTTGCACAATGTTATGGATACTAGCCCTGCTGAGCGACAAGTCATTATGTTTGACTGCTGCTTTCGTCAGACGGGTGGTTCTCCCACAGAAGGCGAAACCCTGATGGAAGATACCTATAATCACTTGATTGGCGATCGCCGCGTGATTTTGTCTGCCACCACTGCCACCCAACATTTGCCTGAACCCGATAGCCTGGATGCTTGGAGCTACACTCGCTACTGGGCAGAAGGCGCAGCAACCGGTGCCGCAGACACCGACTGCGACGGCAGCCTCACCGTTAAGGAACTCCATTACTATGCTCAACGTAAGCTTCAGGTTGCCGCCCCCGATCAGCGCCCCCAGTTTTATGGATCAGAAGACACCGCGAACCAATTGGTATTGCAGGTTCCCAGCCAAATTCCCACCGTGCAATATCGCCAGTTTTTAGAAAAAATGGCTGAAACGAGCGAAATCGACACCACCGAGTTTCGGATTTTGTCTGGGCGTAATACCCTGAATACCTTTCGCCAACATTTGGGGTTGTCGCCTCAGGATGCCGCCGAAATTGAAGATCAGGTGTTGCGTCCCTTTCAAGAGCATCAACAGCGGATACAGTTGTATCAAGAACTTCTTTCTAAGCTGACAGAGAGGGCGGAATGACACCTAAAGAAGAGGTCTACCAAAAACTGAGGCAGTGGCAAACGGCGCTGCGCTTAACGGATAGTGATACGGGGTTGTTCGATGCAGAGCCATCTACAAGTCGGCTACAACCCAAGTCTCGTCAAAATGATCTAAAACTCTATGAACAGTTGCTAGAACGCATGTTGGCAGAAGCGATCGCGCGCCAGTCTGGTTTGCGAGAGAGCGATCGCCACGAACTCCAAGCCCTCAAACAAGTTTTGCATCTAGCCAACGACGATGTAGCGGAAATTGAACGCCGCGTGACGACTCAATCTGCCCAATCCGCTGCCACCGTTTTGCCCACTGCGTTCTCAAAGGAGAATGACACTCCAACCAGCCAACCGTTAAGCTTTCATCCATCCACCGCAATCCCGTCTACGGAAATCCCATCTGTACAAATCCCTTCTACAGAGATTCCGCCTGTACACATTCCATCTGCGGAAATCCCGTCTGCACAAATTCCGTCTACGGAAAACCTATCTGCGGAAAACCCGTCTGCTGCTGGCGAGGTTAACCCTTCAGCCAATCTAACGGGCGTGAAAGGGCAAGTGGTCAAACGCAAAGCGGATATGGAAGGCATTAGTATGCCAGCCAGCCCTGCCCAACCTGACCAATCTGCATCGCAAAAAAATGTCAGCCAGCCCGTCACCGAGATTTCTACCGGGGCGGCGATCTCGGCTGATCAGACGGCAGATTCGACTGCTAAATCGTCTAGCTCGTTGAAGTCCCAAGCTGCTAATGCAGAAAAGCCTCCCCTAATAGTCAAGCGCGATCGCCGTCCGCTATTCATTACATTAGGATTGCTTTTGCCCTTGTTAGGGATTGTCGGCGGCATTTGGCTGTCACTTCGTCCCAATTTATGGAATACCGTTCCGGCAGACCCAAAATTAGCTCAGCAATTTGTGGAGACAGGCACCCAAAAAAATCAACAGGGACAATATGCCGCAGCGATTCAAGACTTTGACCAAGCGATTCGCTTCAACCCGCAAGATGCGACGGCATTTCTCAATCGCGGTTTCGCTCAGCATCGAGTGGGAAATCTGAATGCAGCAGTGGATGACTATACCAAGGCGCTGGCTATTGATAACCAATTGGCGGAAGCGTTCAGTAACCGCAGCCATGCTCGATTTGACCAAGGAAAACCGGATGAGGCGTTGAAAGATGCAGCGCAGGCGATCGCGCTTCAACCTAAACTAGCAGTCGCCCACTTAAACTTGGGCAATGCTTTATTTGCCAAAGGGAATTTGGATGGTGCCTTCCAAAAGTTTACTGAAACGATTCAACTCAATCCAGCAAACACAGTTACAGCAAGGGCACACAACAATCAGGGCAACGTTTTTGCCAAACAGAACAAATTAGATGAAGCAATCCAAGCTTATACTCAAGCGATTCAGCTAGATGACACCTATGCGGATGCTTTGTTTAATCGGGCGCTGGCTTTTGAGCAGAAGGGAAATCAGCAAGGGGCGATCGATGACTTGAGAGCGGCTGCCAATCTTTATAAAGCAGCAGGCAACACTGGCATGACCGAGACAGCAAACCGCCGAATTGAGCAATTGCAAAAAAAACCTGCTCCTGCTCCTGCTCCTGCTCCTACATCTTCGACTCAAGCCATCTAGCTAGTTTCTAGTCAACAAAATACTTGTACGGGCAGGTTTTGTAGTTGATTTGCTGCTAGAACTTTGAAATTTCG
Source organism: Sivoneniella epilithica UHCC 1019 (assembly GCF_040830845.1). Taxonomy (NCBI): domain Bacteria; kingdom Bacillati; phylum Cyanobacteriota; class Cyanophyceae; order Leptolyngbyales; family Leptolyngbyaceae; genus Sivoneniella; species Sivoneniella epilithica. Next base: position 11,926 of record NZ_JBFPDP010000071.1, on the reverse strand, counting down.
GCTGAACCTGCCTCAACAACCCTCATCTTGTTTAAGGAGACACTCCGCACCGCGCACTCCGCCACATTATCCAAAAGAAGTCCGAAACCCTCTCTGTTTGCACCGAGAAGGTTTCGAGCCGATGTTTTGGAGAGCAAGGGAAGTGAAAATTTACCCTTACTTCATCTTCTTAGTCGTTCAGTTTCATTGGGTTGTTCCGGAGAGCAGTCGAAATGGCAGAAAAACTTAGCAATGATGGCAACTCTACCTAATGTGCAACTTTCCCAATAGCCCTCACTCTAAATCCCTCTCCCAGAGCGGGAGGGGAACTTTGAAATACTCTTGCTCCCCTTCTCCTGCCTTGGGAAAAGAGAGCCAGAAATCTTGTCCCCTCTCCCAAAGGGCTAGGGTGAGGGCAAATTTCAGAACTTATAGACTGATTCAGCAACGCCCAATTTCTTCCTAAACCTGCGGATGTGTTCCTATGTCAAATGTGATTTTCCCTGCGGTGAGTCCCTATTCTGAACACAATCAACCGCTTGATGGACGCTACCAAATCAATGAAATTTTAGCGGCTCGTCTTTGGGGACGCACCTACCTTGCCCAAGATTTGCATCGTCCAAGCTATTCAGAATGTGTGATTCACCATTTCAAGCCAATCCCCGAAATGCCTAACTATGCTGAGTTAGTCCGCAGCCTATTTGCCAAGGAAGTAGCGCTGTTGGAAGAGTTTGGGACTCATCAGCAAATTCCTCAGTTGCTTGCCTGTTTTGAGGATGCTGAAGGATTTTATGTGGTGCAGGAGTTTGTGGAGGGGCGATCGCTGAGCCAAGAATTAATTCCCGCTGTGCCTTGGAGTGATACCCAGGTTTTAACCTTACTGCGCGAGGTGTTGGAACCGTTGGCATTTATCCACGATCGCGGTGGGCTGCATGGAAATATTAAGCCAGACAATCTTTTGCGCGGACAAGCGGGGCAATTGGTTTTGATTGATTTCGGTAGTATGCCGCAGATCCAACAAGAGTGCCTGATGGCGTATGGCGGGGTAGGAGAGCTAACCCAAGGTTCCGAACAAGGGTATCAACCTTTGGAACAGTTGCAAGGATTGCCTTGTGCGGCGAGCGATGTGTATGCAATGGGGATGATTGCGGCTCAAGCGCTGACGGGCAAGCATCCTACCCAGTTTCAAATTGATCCACAGACAGGCAGTGTGCTATGGCTGCCCCACTACGAAGAGGCGATCGCTACCCTCAATCGTGGGCTGATTGGCGTTGTGAACCGCATGGTGCAGTGGGATCTATCGCGACGGTTTGGCTCGGCTGGGGAAGCACTCCAGGCATTACAAACGGTGTGTCTTCCTGAAAGTGAACCGCGATCCGCAGAAAGCCATCTAGGCAGTGCGCCCATGGTGGTTACTGTCCCAGCAAAAGTGACCCATGAGCAAACGGCGACTAACCCAACGGCGGCTAATCCATCGGCAACTAACCCGATAAAGAGTGAACCCCTCGCAAATACTCAGGCGAAGCAGCCTTTCTTTTTAGCGCACCGAAGGATCAGCGCGATCGCTAATCCTTCGGTGCGAATCGGAGTGGGCGGCACTGCACTGACCGCGATCGTGGCTGCCATTAGCTGGAGTTTATTAAACTCAGTTGATTGGTCGCAGCCCAACCCAATCTGGGGGAAGGTTAGCAAAAAACTGCAAAAAACTCCGCGTCCGGTGCCAGCAGGGTTGGCAATTCCTGAGCGGGTGCAAACTGGTGCTGGCGCATGGCTGCAAGATTGGACGCAGGCAAATAAAACCCTCCAGCAAGCTGAACAAGCCTTAAATCAGGGAAATTGGTCAGAAGCACGGCAACTCACTCAGTCGATGTCTACCCATATTCCCTATTGGAAGCAGCGGGGGACTGCATTAGAAAAACAAGCGATCGCTAAGGCAGAGGGTGATTCTAAAAATCTGCTGCAAACTGCCTACGATCGCGCCCAAGACCGTAACTTTACGGCTGCATTAAAAATGCTAAAGCAAGTGATGCCAGAAACCACTGCCGGGGCGATCGCCCAAAAAAAAGTAGTGGAATATACCGCGAAACAAACTGTCAAAGCTCAAGCCGATCTGCAAAAAGCTTACGATCGCGCCATTGTGCGAGATTTTACTCAAGCATTGACCTATCTAGGACAAATTCCTCAAGGCACTCCTGCCTATGCGATCGCCAAAAAAAAAGTAGTGGAATATTCTCGTAAAGCCGAAATTCGCGCCCGGTTGATGCTCAAAGCGGCGGCGGATTATGCCCAACAGCAAAACTTTATAGCCGCACTGACCACGCTTGACAAAATCCCTAGCACTTCACTGGTAGACGAAGTAATTGATCAAAAACTAACGGAATACACTGCAAAGCTCAATCAACAAGCAGACCAGTGGTTGCAACAAGCCAATGCTGAAGCGGCTAGTGGACGCAAAGCAACCGCGATCGCATTGCTGCAAAAAGTCCCGATTGGCACTCCTGCCTATGCTTCAGCCCGTGAACAATTGACCGCGATCGCTCAGAACTCTCCACCCGTGCCGCACAATTTGAATCCTGTATTGTCTACCCGCACCGTCCAAAATCTGAATCCTGGCACCTACCTACGAGAAGCCGCTCCTAGAACAGCGCTACTCTAAAACGAGAATTGCTGATTTCAATTCAATTTCCTTGCACTTAGCTACCGTTATTTGTTAAGTTAATCAAGCGTTAAATTGTGCGTCTTCGCCGGGATAGCTCAGTTGGTAGAGCAGAGGACTGAAAATCCTCGTGTCACCGGTTCAAGTCCGGTTCCTGGCATTCAATCAAATCAAGTGAAAAGCCCTGAATTCAAGCGATTCAGGGCTTTTTAATTCTCTGAACTTTAAAACATCTGTTCTGTTTTTGGGTATTGTTAGGTCAGTTTGGGGGACGAATTGGGGGAAAATTGGGGGAAAATTGCTTGCAGTACATTTATACTTAAGTTGATGCGTTTGTACTGCTGAGTGTTTTCCTAATGTATTCCAAAGATAAGCAAACCAAGAGTAGCAAAGGGGCTGTTCAGTTCAAAACCACAAAAGGTCGCCTACAAATCGTTTTTTCCTACCCAGTTGAGGAAAACGGTGAGATTAAGCGGAAACGTTTCTATATCTCCACAGGCTACGATGACTCGCCCCTGAATCGGCAACGGGTAGGCGACACCGTAAGAATGATTCAGCGGGACATTGACTACGGAGAACTTGACCTGAGTCTGAGAAAGTACAAGCCCACTGCTTCCCTGACGACTGTTTCAGCAATTCCCCCAATTTCCCCCAATTCAATCACTAAAGTGCAACCTTCTCTGGCTGAGTTGTGGGAGAAGTATTCACAGTTCAAAAAGCCTCAAGTCAGCCCAAGTACCTACGTCAAGGACTTTACAAAACACCGCAACCATATCAACAGACTTCCGAGTAGGGAACTTGAAGATGCTGCCCTAATCCGGGATCACTTGCTAGCAAATCTGACTCCTGATGCTGCTAAACGATGCTTAACTCAACTGAAAGCTTGCTGTAGCTGGGCATTGGAAGATGGACTGATTGAATCTAATCCTTTCCTAACCATGAAGATTAGGGTTCCAAAAGGACTATCTGAGGATGAAGATGTCAATCCATTTACAAAGGAAGAGCGAGACCTGATTATTAGCACCTTCGCCAGCGATCGCTACTACAAGCACTACACAAATTACGTCAGGTTTCTCTTTTTTACGGGCGCTAGACCGTCGGAGGTAATCGCCTTGCGATGGAAGCACGCTGGGGACGGTGTGATCAAATTCAGACAATCAGTTGTTGTGTCCGAGCGAGGGTTAGTCTTGAAGGAAGGCTTGAAAACCCAGAGAAAGCGAGATTTCCCCATCACGGCTGAAGTTCAAGCAATCTTGAAGGATCTGAACCCTGAGTCTTCTGACCTGGAAGGATTTTTATTTCGTAGCCCTAAAGGAAAATTTATTGATCAACACAATTTCTCCAGTCGGGCATGGCAATCGATTTTAGATAAATGTAACGTTCCTTATCGCAAGAGCTACCAGTGTAGACACACCTTCATCAGCCTCTGTGTTGAGGCGCACATTAATAGCACGGCGATCGGTCGGTGGACTGGAACCAGTGCCAAGATGATTGATAAACATTATGGAGCGACAAATTTCACGAATCTAAGACCACCCAACCTCACGTAAGGCAGGGGAGCCATAAGTACTACCAGTTCTGTACAGCTAATCTTGATTTATGTATGCCTGACAGCTTTCAACTTGACCCTCTTTTTCTTCGTGACCTGTACCAAAACAAACCTGAGCGTCCAGGCTGGTCAACTACGTTTGGGGCAACCTGTGCTGAAGCTGCCGCTGTTTGTCTTGAAGAACAGGGACATCGCGATCGCGTTAGTCTTCAAGTTGACGGAATCCAGCAGAGAGAGATTGAGGTTTTGTGGGATGCGACAGATGAAAACATTCGTCGATTCAATGCTGACGAAGAAGTGGCAACCGAGTACGGAGCTTATGAGATCGCCGCACTACTCATGCCATACTTGACTGGACTTGCTGTAATGGAGCGTTCCGTGAGAGGTAAAGGGTTCGGCTTTGATTTTTGGCTTGGTTCCGCGAATGACGCTAATGCTCTGTTTCAACGCAAAGCCCGACTTGAAGTTTCAGGCATTCGTAAAGGAACTGAAAGTACGATTCAATCAAGAGTTAATATGAAGCTAAAGCAAATCGCTCCCTCAGATACTGTAGCCCCCGGCTATGTTGCCGTTGTCGAGTTTGGTACTCCCAGATCTCGCGTCGTTCAAACATGCAGAACGTAGAAACCCTTCATCAAGAAGCAATGGAATTAGTAGACCGGGCTGTTTTAGCTCGGCAACAGGGTAATGCTGCTGAAGTTGCCAATGAAGTTGCCAAGTTTGCTAGAGCCGCTTTTCAGAAAGAACGTGAGGCAGCGGATGCGGTGGCTAACCACCTTGACCTGGAGCCAACTCGTTCTGTTTTGCATCGCAGTGCTGCTGTCCTGGCATTAGAGTGCACCGAGGTGCGAGAAGCAGAACGCCTGATTGGACGGGCACTTGCTGGCAATCCACCGGATGACATTGCTAACGAACTACGCGACCTTCTGATTGAGGAGATTTATTCTCGTCGTCAGGAGATCGCTTGACAGCATCACCTTCTCTAGTTCTTCTCCACCTAATAAGCAACGGCTCAACTGTCACAGTTCCCGGTCTTGGTCTTCATTCCGTTGATACTCCGTTACCTGCATTTGGCTGTAAGCGATCGCAAACCGCGCCATCAAATGCTCATACCGTTCTGATTCAAACGTAGACTCAACGGCTCCTTCTCGATCAATGGCAACCACTTCCCCAGAAGTATCTTTTGGTAGAACTAGGAGTTGATCGCCTTCAACCTGGAAATCATAATCGTGTTCACCCTCAAGTTCTTGTTCTCCAGTGCGATCAAAGTAATTCCATAGCTGTTCAATCACGACAGCAGCTTGAGAACTCAAGCCTGGGTTTTGCTCCCCCTGTATCGCTTCAGTTTCAATTGAATTATAAATTTCTGGCAAATCGCTCAATGCCTGATCAAGTTCTCCTTCATATTCATATAGAAAACCCTCTTGATCAGGCAAGCTGAAATAAATTGTTTCTCCCGAAGTTTCTGATATTTCTTGCTGAAGCACCAGGGTGTACGAACCCTGTTCTACTCGAATGAATTCATCAATCTCTTCTTGCATATTTTTATCCCAGTGAATTATTGAGCATCATTTCTGTTTATTTCGAGTAGCGATTAAGAAGTAGTCCAATTAGCTTTTCTTGCGTATGGATTTCTTCTGATTACTGAGCAGGCTGTCCTGGTAAAACTCGATCGCTCTCATGTGAGCAGACGGGTCATGGCGATTGTGAAACCAGTCTTGAATCAGCTCCAGATTATAGCGAACACAACGACTGTTGATGCGTACCCAGTGAATCCCCTCAATCCACTCACCTTGCAGTCGATACCTTTTTAACGTCTCGCCACTAAGACTGAGAGATTTTTTAGCTTGCTGTTTATCAACAAATTGAACCATTTTTTATTCTCAAATATGAGGCAACCAGGTAAACAAATCCAATGGCTTAGCTAATCTCTTTGGACTCTAAACCCCACCAATACACATTTCTATCTTCTATTTGATACCGATACACCTCGACACCATCAAACAAAATTGAGATATTTTGCGGAACTTCTAACCCCAGTTTTTGAATGATTTCCTCCAAGGCTTTTGTAAGTTCTTCAACTGAGTTAGATTGCGACTTAACTTTCTTAATGTTTTGTTGCGTAGTAGTATTCATCGTCCATTACTCGTTCAAATTTTTAATGTGTTGCTAGTGAATAAATGGGAGGTTCTGCAACCCTAATTGTTTGGGTGATAAGTGTTGCCGTCGAAACAATATGTCGTAGATACTAATTGGGGGTCAAAACGGCTTTGACTCAATTGATTAAACTTGAGGCAAGGCAAGCCTTTTTGTAGCTCCGTCATGACCTCAATCTTGACTATTCCAGATGGTAAAAATTGGCTCAAATAGCCACTTGTAACCTGTCGATAGTGGCTTCGCCCCGGCTCCTGTTGAAGGTACCCAGCAAAAAAGCAGCCCATTCTGCCGCAAAGCGATTGGTGTTCCCCAGAGCGAATAGTTGGACTGGTATCAATCAAGTACAAGGGACCCATTTGTACTTTCTGTTGCACTTTGAGAAACTGGCTTTTGGTAATTTCTGGAACTTGTTCACCTTGTTGCACATCCTTTTGAAATTGCTGCATCAAAGCTGCTGGAGCTTCACTAATTGGTCGCCAGTCATCGCCACTGGCATTTTCACCATTGCCTATGAACCAGAATCCACTGGACACTAGCAGAATGATCGCCAAAATGAAGAACTTAACTAACTTGCTCATAACCTGGAATTTGCTCGAATAATTTTCATGTTGGGAGGAAGTGGTAGCCCAACTTGCTGGTAAGCCCATACCTCCTCCTCTGCCATCTCGGTGATCTGCCCATACTGTTTCTGAGTGCGCCTAAGCTCATGACGAAATGCTTGCAGTCCTCCAGCTTTTTGGATAGCGACCTGTAGTCGTCCCAACGTAAGCTGACGCGCAACGAGTAGCGGCATCGCCAGATGGAAGTAATCGTCAGGATCGCCCATTGGGTTACTGTAAATACCCTCGCAAGTCTTGCCTCGCAATTTCACAACATACGGAAAAGGAGCGGATGAGTTTGGCTGATTAACTTGGTAGAGACGGTATTCGCTGCTTTGATAGAGCGTCCTGGCAACTAGTTTGAACGTAAGCTTCCGTCTTAGGCTGCCGACTTTTGGAAAGTCCTTCGGAATACACTCTCTTAGAATTTGAGGCGGTGTTGCGATCGCCCTTGGACTCATAACTGGCAATAGATTGAGCAGGGTCGGTAGCGCGATCGCAGCTAAACCACTGCCCAGTACCCAAACCCAACGGCGCTTTCTTCCTCTAAACCCTTTCATACTTCTACTTCCTTTAATACAAACCAAAATTGCGAGGGTCAACGGTTCGCCCGTTTGTTGACGTTTCAAAGTGTAGGTGCGCCCCCGTGGATCGCCCTGTAGAACCAACCCTGCCAATGGCTTGCCCTTTTGTTACCTTTTGCCCTTTCTTCCAGGGCACACTGTTCGTCTGCAAGTGGGCGTAAAGGGTCGTGCGACCGTTCCCGTGATCAATTTCGATTAGGTTGCCGTAGCCACCCCCACAGCTAAAGTTGCCTTCAGTACAAGTGTTGATGATGTCTTTGACAACTCCGCCATCGGCAGCGGTAACTTGAGTTCCCCTTGCAGCACCATAGTCAACGCCCGTGTGGAGGCTTGCCTGTCCGGTCACTGGATGAGTGCGCCAACCATAGGGGCTTGTCACCGTTCCCCCAACAGGTCTTGTGTAGGTTCCAGTCGTTTTCCCGTCACCCTGCGGACTAACGGTTGAACAAGTGGATTTACCGCGTCTTTTGAGTGAGCGCTGATAGCCTTCAACGGTGCGCTGTCCGTATTGAGCAACGGTGGGACCGCCAATGTAATCACGCTCACTACTGTGACTGCACCCACCGGAGTACCAGTTCTCGCCCAAACAAGCTAGCAAGGCATCGCCACTCTTCCCAAGGCGCTGATAGTATTGAATGTCTTTGGTCATTGCTTGCTTGAATAATGCGTCTTGTTCCGCAGGTGGAAAATAACGGAGCAGTTCTGAGGAACTGGGTCTATAGCCTCCGTCCATTTTTTGAAGGAACTCTCTGCCTCCAGGTTTTCGAGCGATAACAGGACGCGCGTCCTCACGGAAACTCATGAACTGATAGCGTCCAAGGGGAACCATGCAACCCTGGCGATCGCAGTTCACCTGCCCGACGGCGCTGTAAATCCCCGACCCAGCACTCTCAATACTCGTGATGGCATCAGAGAGCGATCGCCAATCGACTCCGCCCGGACTATCTCCACATAGGGTGCCATCACCAAACTCTTCTCCTGGCTGGTCTGGATTGTAGGTGCCATTGATTTGGTCAATCTGGTCTTGTACTTCGAATGGCAACCCGATTTCGGCAGGCAATTCGTCCATTCCACCCACTCCATCTGCCAACCCGACAAATACCAGTCCTTTCTCGTGGGTTGTTAGCCAGGGAATTGGACCGATGAAGTAAGGGGTGCAACCCAGGTCAACAAACGCTTTTTTGATGCAGACGCGGAAGTATAGCCCAAAGCGTCCGGTGCCAGTTGATTCATCGGTGTCAATCAGAACCACTTTGAACGCCCGACCAAAGGAAAGCCGTCCAGTCGGTTCCATGCCGTCGTTTAGTTTGCCGAGGATGCCCTTACCACCGGGCACCATTTGTTCGCCGTCATCCTTACCACCTCGAATCCAGCGTGCGCCGTGTAAACCACCGGGGTCACTCATACCGCCGAAACCAGAATAGCCAGGAGCATTCAGTTCCAGATAGTCACAGCCTTTGGCTTGAGTGCAGTTGTAATTGAAGCCAACTTTGTCGCTGCCTGTGATGCTGAATTTAGTTGGAGTTTGGCGGGATTCCTTGTGCGATCGATCGCCACCATAGGTCACGTCATGCACAGCAACCAAGCCGAAGATTTGAAATGGATTGATCGGGAATTGAGCGAACGGGATTTTGTCTAGACCGGGAATGCCAGCGATCGCAGAACCTTGCCAGTCCTTGAGATTGACCAATGCTGTTTGATCGAGTCCAGGAATGCTGGTGAAGCTGAACTGGTCAAGGTTGAGATTGTTCAGCGACAGCGACCCTAGCAAGTCATCGGCAGCGATCGCCGATAAAGGTTGACTCGCTAAACCCAGATTCATACTGGTTGGAAGTTTTAGGTTCACTAGATCGAGCAGTGGTTTGACCTGACCCAGCGGCAACTCTCCTAAACTAGGAATGGCTTGGACCAAGCTAGCGATCGTCTGCTGGTTCATCAGTTGCAGGTTGCTCAGGCTAAGCTTGCTCAAATCCAACCCATCGGACTGGGCGATCTGGCTTAGGTTGAAAGCTTCTAGTCCAAATGCTTCAGAGACATCACCTAACTGCATCACGTTTGCCAGTGGGGTTCCTGCCTCCCATACACGAGATGGATTCCAACCCAATTCACTTGTGATATCTTCTGGAATTGAAATTGCTCCTGCTTCCTGAAGAACAGGCAAATTGGAAAACGACACACTACCAAAGTCTGGAACAGGCGCACGGTTATAAGTTACTGTTGGCAGCCATGCCTCATCCGCCTTAACCTGTGGTGGCGCAAGGCATAGCAGCAAAGCGATTAAAATCAATAGCGTCAGAATACGAAGCCAGCGCATGGGAGTTGAACACAATCCGATGCTGTAAGGCTACGAACTCCGTCTGACTGAGATATGACTGCCATCAAGCAGTGATCTGACTATGCTCCTGTTCTTGTGCTTTCATTTGTTGCATTACCCGGTTTGCCTGATATTCAAATCGTTCAGCGTCCAGATTGGTAACGCTTGTTGCCCGAATTGAAATGACTCCCTCTTGCACCTTCAGAATAATCCCCCGATCCTGTTCCAAGGTTGAGTCGGGCAGAATGTGACAGTCTGACTCGGTAGGCTTGCTCCCTCTTCCTGAAGCCAGCGCATAAAGCGAATCATTCTGGGCGAAGAGGGTATAGGTCTTTCCCACAAACAAGGTTCCTCCTGCCTGCGGCTCTCCGGCTGTGTCAAGAATCTGTTGAGCGCAATCGGCGATCATTTGCGTTTGCCCTTGCCAGTCGGTTTTATCTTGAGCCATGACGCGCAGATCTTGCTCATTTGGAGGAGTGCCATCTTGGGTGAACGCTTTGCCGATCCCTTCAATCCCTTTAAGATGGGTTTCTGAACGTCCCACGTCTCGTGCCTGTTTGTACCAGTCGCGCAATTCTTGACGAAATCGCAGCAGTTGCTCATTCCAATCTTTGCCCTGAGTTGGAGTCATGTACCCCCCGTTCGCAACAGATGTATTTAGTTTTTCAGATAGTCTCCGACCATCAGCATCGTTGTCAAATGCGGCAACTACGCTACCGCCTCGATCCACAACAGCCTGTAAAGCCTCAATTGGCATGGAACCTTTACCATCGGTGGAGAAGTAAATTGTCCGTCCCCGGTGTGTTTGACCTTTCTCCAAAACTGCTAAAGAAACTGTGTCGATTGGGGATTCAGTCACAACCACTCGCTGCACTTCGCCTCTACCCACTCCCATCCAAAACCAGCCGTTATCTTTACTAGAGCCAGGAGCCAGTCCTTTGAAGTCTCCGATTGTGCCTCGCAACGTTGCCCCGGTTGTCTCCAATCGCTCCCAGGTTGGAGAGTCAAAGGCTTGACGTAGGAATACGGCATTACAGCGATCGTCGGCGTATACCAGTCCTTGATGATGCAGCTTATCCACCAAATTTGTCGGTAGCCCACGGATTTGGGTGAGATACTTTCTCACCTGATCCCAATTTGGCTCGTTGGGAAGCGGTAGCTCCAAGGATTTTGGCTCTTTAGACTCTTGAAATGCTTGGGCGGGAATGAATTGTTGTTCCTGCTGCTGAGTCAGCCACTCTAGAGCCGTTTTGAAATCCCCTCCTCGTACTGCCATCGTCAGGCTGATGGCTCCAACTCCTCCCTGCTCGGTCTTCCAATCCATGAACTTGTTGTCGGTAATGCTGATGGCGTGCTGTTTTTCCCGATGTCCATCGACCTCAGCCCAAGCATTCCATTTAGATTTATCGGTGCGATCGCGCTCTAATCCTAAATTTGCAGCAACAGCTTGCAAGTCTAAATTTCTAACAGAATCCGCCAGCTTCGTCAGTTCTGCATCAACCCGCTGGTGTGGAATAGGTTCAGTAGTTTGTTCTGGAGGAGAAATTGCTACAAGTTCAATCGGTGTCTCTAAAGAGGGTACGGGACGGGCGTTTTTACCCGACCAGTCCTCACAAATGACTGCTTCAACTTCAACAGGCATATCGGTTAAGAAGTGTTGTCCTGCCTCCAGCATAGATTGAACCAACAGTTGCCCTGCTCGTTCTGCTTGCGCTTGGGGTACTTCGATCACAATTTCGTCATGTACCTGCATCAATAATCTGGCATCTAACTTCTGGGGTAAGGAATCTCTGGCTTCGCGAAAGGCTGCGATCGCTAATTTGGTAATGTCCGCAGACGTTCCCTGCACCGGGGCATTGATGATTTCCGTGAAAGGAGCCTCACCCTCCCAGTGCCGCAAACGCCCACCGAGCGTTTGGCAAGAGTCAGCGTGTTCCTGCTTGACGTGATCGTGCCAATCTAGAAGTCCGGGATAGGTCTTGAAGAATTGCTCTCGATACTTCTCGGCTTCTGATACCAAATTAAATTGGAGTAGTTACAGATCAGATAAACTGAGGGATATAGAGTTGAGAGTCTGACGATGGCTGG
>NZ_JBFPDP010000070.1:0-20492 GCF_040830845.1 Sivoneniella epilithica UHCC 1019 | reverse complement strand
TGGCTCAGTTGTTTGTAGGTCATCAGTCCTCCTTGATCTATTTGTAGCCACTTCCCTCTATTCACGCAAGAGGTCTAATATGCCGAAGTGAAAACCCTTGGCTAGATTCTATCGTTTTGGTAGGCGACTGTCCTATTTCTCTAGCAAGTACTCGCGATCGCTCCTTCCCTTAACACCACGCGATCTCGCTCCAGGGATTTCGCTACCATAAAAATCCTGATAGGATGCAGACTCTCTTGATTCGCCACTCGCCACTCTCCATTCACTCTTCGCCATTCCTATGGAAATTCCCCGCCTCCACCCCGACACGATCGAACAGGTTAAGCAGCGTACCGACATTGTGGATGTGGTGTCGGAGCATGTGGTGCTGCGAAAGCAAGGCAAGGATTTTGTCGGGCTATGTCCGTTTCACGATGATAAGTCGCCGAGTTTTTCGGTCAGCCCTGGCAAGCAGTTTTACTACTGCTTTAGCTGTGGAGCCGGGGGCAACGCGATTAAGTTTTTGATGGAGTTGGGCAAGCGTCCTTTTAGTGATGTGGTGCTGTCCTTAGCGCAGCGCTACGACGTGCCCGTGCAAACCCTGAAACCAGAGGAACGCCAAGAGTTCCAGCGGCAGGTTTCGTTGCGGGAACAGTTATATGAACTAGTGGCGATCGCATCAAAATTTTATGAACATGCCCTGTATCAATCGGCGGGATCAGCGGCGTTGGAATATTTGGAGGCACGCGGCTTGAGTCGGGCAACAATGCAGCAGTTTCAGCTAGGGTATGCGCCGGGGGGCTGGGAAACCTTAACGGGCTATTTGGTGGAGCAAAAGAAATATCCCGTGGAACTGGTGGAACGCGCCGGGTTAATTGTGCCGCGCAAAACGGGCGATGGGTATTATGATCGCTTTCGCGATCGCCTGATGATTCCGATTCATGATTTGCAGGGGCGAGTCATTGGCTTTGGTGGGCGCACCCTGACCGACGAGCAACCCAAATATCTCAACTCGCCGGATACGGAACTATTTGATAAGGGCAAGCTGCTGTTTGCGCTGGATAAAGCCCGTGCCGCGATCGCCAAACAGGATCAGGCTGTAATCGTGGAAGGCTACTTTGATGTGATTGCGCTGCATCATGCGGGCATTACCAATGTAGTTGCCTCTATGGGCACTGCCCTCAGTTCTGCCCAAGTGCGCCAACTATTGCGCTACACCGAATCGAAGCGGATTATCCTCAATTTTGATGCGGATAAAGCAGGCACCAAAGCCGCAGAACGGGCAGTGGGGGAAGTAGAATCTCTGGCTTACCGGGGCGATATTCAACTGCGCGTGTTGAATATTCCCGATGGCAAAGATCCAGACGACTTTTTGAAAACCCATCCTGCCAGCGAATACCAGACATTGTTAGATGAAGCCCCGCTCTGGCTCGATTGGCAAATGGAGCAGGCGATCGCCGCTAAAGATCTGCGTCAATCCGATCAGTTTCAAGCCGCAGTCCAGGCGATCGTCAAATTGCTAGGTAACTTGCCTAACGCCACTCTGCGAACTCACTATATCCATCGCTACGCCGAACGTCTCAGCCAAGGAGACTCACACCTAATGCTGCGGCTAGAGGAAGATTTGCGGATGCAGGTGCGGGGGGAACGGTGGCACGGGCGATCGCAAAAATGGCAGACCAAAAGCGATCGCAACCTGCTTGAAGAAGCCGAAATTCAATTACTGCGACTGTACTTATATGCCCCAGAACACCAAGCCGCGATCGTGGCAGCGTTGGAAGAACGTGACCTAGAATTTAGCCTCTCCCACCATCGCTTTCTCTGGCGACAAATTCAAGAAGTAGAGGAAACACCTATCATCCACCCATCCACCCCACCCGCTCCTCTTCTTAGCCTCATCCAAGATCGCTGCACCGACTACCCCGCCGAAATGATGCAGCTTTACGCCCTGTTCCAACTGGATGAAAAAACTAAACGGGATATCCTCCGGGCAGATCTCACCATTCGCGCTGCCACTGCCGTCATGGAGCGGATCATGTGTGAAAAACGCTGCCGCCACTTCCAGCAACTTTTAGCAGAAATAGACGATTCCAGCACACCTGAATTGGGTCAATACTACTGGCAAAAAATTCATACCGAAAAACGCCGTATTGCTGACCTCGATCGCGAGCGCCAAGTGAGCTTTGAAGACCTTGTTCAGGCTCCATGGGTCGGAGAGGTGCAGTAGAAGAGGGAAAGTAAAGCTTTGAGTTTTGAGTTTTGAGTTTTGGGTTTTGAGTTTCCCTCTCGCCCCTCGCCCCTTGCCTTTTCCTAGTCACAATTTAGCGTTTCCCGTGTTTTGCGTCCCGTCACTGGATTGGTGCCTTTTGCTGTTTTGCACAAAAGATCGTGGGCATCTTGGCGCAGATCTACATCGGTAAAGTCTGCTCCATCGATGATGGCTCCATCAAACTTGGCATTAAAGGCGAATGCACCTTCTAGCAATGCATTCGTCAAGTTTGCCCGTGAAAATCGCGCCGTGTCTAAAGTCGTGGTTCGCAAGTCAGCGCCCTCCAGATTGGCGTTATCTAAGTTGGCGCTAAAAAAGCTCACGCCGCGCAGGTCGGAACCGCTAAAGTTGCTTTCCCGCAGATTTGCCTTGGTGAAACTATCATCGGTTAAGACCTGCCCTGAAAAATCGGCACCGACTAAAAACTCTCGATTGTAATCTTCTGCCCACGCTGGAGCCATGGCAAAGAACCAAACCCCGATTCCTACAAAAACAAGCAACCCAGTGATGCACACTGTCACTATCTGCTTTTGCACGAGTTTCATTGCTGCTTCGCTAGCTTGGGTAAATTCGCTAGCTTGGGTAAAGTTGATTGAGTTGAATCGCTGATTATCCATTGACTATCGCCTAACTGTCTATGAAGGTGATTCAAAGGTGACTTGCCTATTTAGAGTTTTGCCTTGATGCTATCTGACTGCATTCAGCACAAATCACTGTATTTAAATCCTAACGGAATCTGTTGACCATCATTAGCCCATCAATCCAAACTGAAACAGTTGTATAAGTTTTTCACCTGTTTATGTCTCGACCCCCGCGATCTCCGCCCAAAATAGCTACATCCACGCTCGGTTCTCTCGGTGAAGATTTTGTGGCTCGATGGGCAGAAGCGCAAGGCTGGGTCATTCTAGAACGACAATGGCGCTGCCGTTGGGGAGAATTAGATGTGGTGATGGCACAGCGATCGCCCACTCCTTCAACCCATGCAGCTCCCTGGGCACTCATCGCCTTTGTGGAAATCAAAACGCGCAGTTCTGGCAACTGGGATGAAAACGGAGCATTGGCGATTACTCCTCAAAAGCAGGCAAAGCTTTGGAAAACCGCAGAATTATTTTTGAGTGAACATCCAGCCCTAGCAGCAGTGCCCTGTCAATTTGATGTAGCGCTCGTTTTAGGTCAACGACTGCGGGGTGAGATTGATCTCGCTCAGGTCGATGGCAAAACAGTGGCGATTGTCTCTGGCTATAAACTGACCCTACACAACTATATTTCGGCAGCATTTGGGTTGTAGAAGGAACATAGCGAATAAACCACACGATCCGTACACGTTATGTTGAGCTTCGCCAAGCTCAACATAACGCACAGTGACCAGATGTAAAGTTTTCCCTAGAAACAAGTCCAACTTCCAGAAAACTGAGGATGAATGTTACAAACTATTGCGGATGGACTGGGGGTGTCAACCCAATGCCGCACAATAATTTCGGAAGGTAAGTGAGTCTGAAGGTTCTGTATTGCTGTTACTCAAGATGTCCTAAACATCAAGATGCCTTAAACGTCAGTTTCCAGCATTACAGAGGCAGGGTTTGATCGCTGATGCCGCATTTAGCCTTCAAAAGACTGAATAAACCCTTGAAAAAGCGACTATTGAGTTTCATTAGCTAAGCTCAAAGCGTCCTTCAAATAGGGTTTAGGCTAAACTTAGCCCTTCGTTTGGGAATTCCCCATCTAAACACAATCGGTTCTATTCTTCTGGAGGAATCCATCAATGAGTATTGTCACGAAGTCAATCGTGAATGCAGATGCTGAAGCTCGTTACCTCAGCCCTGGTGAACTCGACCGGATTAAAGGCTTTGTCACCACGGGTGAAAAGCGCCTACGTATCGCTCAAACCCTGAGTGAATCCCGTGAGCGCATTGTGAAGCAAGCCGGCGACCAACTATTCCAAAAGCGCCCTGATGTGGTTTCTCCTGGTGGAAATGCATATGGCGAAGAAATGACCGCTACTTGCCTACGAGACTTAGATTACTATCTACGTCTTGTGACCTACGGTGTGGTAGCAGGTGATGTGACTCCGATCGAAGAAATCGGTATCGTTGGCGTTCGTGAAATGTATAACTCCTTGGGCACCCCCATTCCTGCGGTTGCTGAAGGAGTTCGGGCAATGAAGAACGTTGCAGCATCTTTGCTTTCTGGTGATGATGCCTCTGAAGCTGGTGCTTATTTCGACTACATTATCGGCGCAATGCAGTAAGCGGATCTAGTAATTAGAGTTTAGGGGCTAGAAATTGAAAAATTTTCTAACACCTGACACCCGACACCTATTGCTCTATAACCCAAGCATTTCATAAGACTACGTGATTTAAGGAATTTCAATCATGCAAGACGCAATTACCGCTGTCATTAATTCCTCTGATGTTCAAGGCAAATACCTTGATTCATCTGCTTTGGAAAGACTCAAAGGCTACTTCAACACTGGCGAACTGCGGGTTCGTGCAGCAACTGCAATTAGCTCTAACTCGGCTGCGATCGTCAAAGAAGCGGTGGCAAAATCTCTGCTTTACTCCGACATTACCCGTCCCGGCGGCAACATGTACACCACCCGTCGCTATGCTGCTTGCATCCGCGACCTCGACTACTACCTGCGTTACGCGACCTACGCAATGCTAGCGGGTGATCCTTCCATTTTGGATGAGCGTGTATTGAACGGTTTGAAAGAAACCTACAACTCCTTAGGTGTACCTGTTTCTGCAACTGTACAAGCCATTCAAGCCATTAAGGAAGTTGCTGCTGGTTTAGTGGGTGCTGATGCTGGTAAAGAGCTAGGCGTTTACCTTGACTACATTTCTTCTGGCTTAAGCTAACTAAAAGGCTGTCAGCTTAGTAATAGCGAAGTAGCTTTTTATAAGGTTTGGAAGTCTGGAGTGATGATTAGCTCATCGAAGACTATCTTTAATCAGTAGATTGGTTTTGATAAGCTAGTGTGACTCTCGACTTCCAGCCTTATGTTAAAAAAGTTAGAAATTTAGGATTAAAAGTTATTCGTTTGCCTTAAGTTCTTTGTACTTATCTTTTGGTATTCAGTTTTTACTTTTCAATTCTTGCATTCCTGCCAATTTGCGGTTCTCTGCTTCAGATTAAAATTTTTCAGCCACTCAGGAGAAAGCCTTCCATGCGCATGTTTAAGATTACTGCTTGCGTTCCTAGCCAAACTCGTATTCGGACGCAGCGCGAACTTCAAAATACATTTTTTACAAAGCTAGTTCCCTACGAAAACTGGTTTCGTGAACAACAACGAATTCAAAAAATGGGTGGCAAGATTGTTAAGGTTGAGTTGGCAACTGGCAAACCAGGCGCAAATGCTGGTTTAGCGTAACTAAGCTTTTTGGTTTTAAGAACTACGGTTTATTTCATTACCTATCGAGAAAGGGGTCAGCCGACCTCTTTTTTTATGCATGAAAAGTTATGGATGAAGAGGGCAAGGTGAACGATCGCTCCAACTTGATCGCAACTCCAGTAAGCTATCCTCAGTGGAAAACTGAGGCAGATTTGACTTCGTTGATCCATGGCGCTGTTCACATCTGGCGGGCTAGCACGTGTCAATCGTCCCAAATTCTAGATCAACTGCTGCAAACTCTTTCATCCGATGAGCAAGACCGGATAAAACGGCTGCAATCTAACCAACACCGATATCGGGCGATCGCCAGCCGGGGGATTTTGCGATCAATTTTGGCGCATTACCTGACCTGCAATCCCAAAACCGTGCAGTTCCAGTACGGCATCCACGGAAAGCCTGGGGTTAATCATAGTTCTTTACCCTCCCTAGAATTTAACCTGTCTCATTCTGAAGATCTGATTGTCTGCGCGATCGCCCTCCAGTCCGTTGGCATTGATGTAGAATTTCTTAGAGAGGTGCCTTACCGCGATCAACTCATCAAACGTTACTTTTCTCTGCAAGAGCAATCGATGCTCAATGCTCTACCTGCTGAGGCAAAAAATCAGGCTTTTTTTGAGTATTGGACTGGCAAAGAAGCAATGCTAAAAGCAACAGGATTAGGCATTTTTGACTTAAAAAAAGTTGAGCTAAACTCCATAGCGAAAAGCGTTCAGCTATCCTCTAGTCCTGGCTGTGATCAATCTTCAGCCGCTTGGCATTTATACTCTTTTGAACCAAGCTCCAATTATTTTGCAAGTATTGCGATCGCAATGCCCCCAATGCAGCTTAAATATTGGCAGTGGTAATTGTTGCAAAATTTGACAGGTTTACTCCTAATGCAAAAGGATTCATTAGAGTATGGAAACGATAGAAGATTGCGATCGTTTCTAGAGATTAATAGATTGTGGTAGTTTGATCGATTAATCTAAGGATATAAACTGTGTTTTTTGAGCAGTTATCCATCTCTTGAGAGTAAAAGCCGTCTGCGATGCGTTCTAAAACTTAGGGCAGCGATGCCAGGATATCATCGCATTATGGACTTTTCGATCGCCCTGCTGATTTGAGCTAGGGCGGAAGAGAGACACTCCAGGTGATCACGCTTAAATAACCTGGATCGACGACAACATTGGAATGCAATCACACGGACAAGGATCAATCGCTTCATGGACTTTTCGATCGCAGCCCTGCTGGCAAACTTCACCGACGATAAACTGGTTGCGCCTAAGGCGTTAGAAAAGAAACTAGATTGCAAAGATGACATCAGCATTCGCAAACTACAAATTGCATTGGATGCCCTGGAAAAAATTGGTGTCCTGGCAAAAGATCGAGGGCGCTACCGCCGACTGACCGAAGAGGGAGTGATCGAAGGCAAATTGCGCTGCTCTAGCAAAGGATTTTGCTTTGCCATTCAAGATATTGAAGGTGCTGACGACATTTATATTCGTGAGAGCCAGTTAAACAATGCTTGGAACAGCGATCGCGTCTTGGTTAAAGTGACGAAGGAAGGGAGCCGTCGCCGTAGCCCTGAGGGAGAAGTTAAACTCATTTTAGAACGGTCTAATCCTTCAATTTTGGCGCGAGTTAAGCAGGGTGAGGAAGGGTTTCGGGCTGTGCCCCTGGACGATCGCCTTCTGTTTGAACTGCACCTGCAATTGAATGGAGCTAGTTTAGAACAGGCGATCGACCAGCTAGTTCACATTCAAGTTTTGCGGTATCCCCTCGGTCAACAGCCGCCGATCGGCAAAGTTGCCCGGATCTTAGGCGGTGATTCCGATGCCTCCGATGTAGATATTGTCTGCTGCAAGCATGATCTGCTGCTAAATTTTCCAGAAGCCGTGCAGCAGGCTGCCAAAGCTCTTCCCACCAAAGTCACCAAAACCGAACTCAAAAAAAGGCTCGATTTACGCGACTTGACGACTATTTCCATAAAAGCAGATAGCCAGCACGCGAATCCTGACAGCATCGACGATGCCATTACCCTAGAAAAAACAGAGGCGGGGCTATGGCGATTGGGGGTTCATATTGCCGATGTCTCTCACTATGTTGAACCCGATTCAGCGATCGATCGCGAAGCTCAAAAACGCGGAGTCTCCGTTTATTTAGGAGACTTAATTGTGCCTATGCTGCCCCAACAGTTGAGTGGCAATCTGTGCGCCTTTCTCGTAGGCAAAGAGCGATTAGCCGTGTCCGTTTTGGTGACTCTCGATCTCGAAGGGCAAGTGATTGAGTACGAAATTCAACCCACTGCTATCCAAGTCGATTATCAACTGAGCTACCAACAAGCGCAGGCAATCTTGGAGCGAAATAATTCTGAGTCTACGGCGATCGACATTCAAGATTTCGCCCCCATTTTTGACTTGCTCGATAATGTGGCAGCAGTCAGCCAAGTTCTCAAAGAGCAACGCCGCCAGCGAGGCGCTTTTGAACTCAACCTGCCCGAAAAGAACTTGGCTAGCCGAAACTCTGAAAGTGGCACCACGCTGCAATTTACGCCCAAATTTCACTACGACGATGAAGGGGCACTCGGTGCTATGGTCGTGTCCCCTTCTGTTCCGACCCATGCCATGCTAGCCGAATGGATGTTGCTTGCCAATCAGCTAGTCGCGGCTCACTTGCAGACACTCAGCACTCCGGGTATTTATCGGGTGCATCCTACGCCTGATCCCGATGATGTCCAAGAACTGATGAAACTCGCTGGCAGCATGGGGATCGACTTACGGCTAGAACAAGACGATGTAGTCAAACCTCAAGATTATCAAGCCTTTACCCAAAAATTTGCAGAATCCGATGCTGAGCGGGTACTCACCTATCTGCTGCTGGAAACGCTTAAGCCTGCTTTTTACAGCACGACTCCTAAATCTCATTTTGGATTGGGGTTAGATCATGGCTATACTCATTTCACCTCACCGGTACGGCGTTATCCTGATTTGCTGGTGCATCGAGTTCTCCATGCCGTGTTTAATCATGGACGCGATCGCAAATCAACCCGCGCTAAAGAAGTGGTAAATTTACGCCACAGTAACGCCCAAGGGGAGATTAGCTGGAACGTGCTACCGCCAGAGATGCACCAAGAACTGGAAACTTATTTCCATACCGTGGTCATTCATTTAACCGAACGAGAGCGGATTGCTCAAGAAGCGGAACAAGACCTAGAAGGGCTGAAGAAAGCGGAACTGATGCGAGAGCGTACCGGTGAAATTTTCCACGGCTTGATTACCGGAGTCCAATCCTACGGGTTATTTGTCGAAATTGAGGAACTGTTAGTCGAAGGCTTGGTACATGTTAGTTCTCTCAAAGATGACTGGTATGAATATCGCTCTCGTCAGCAAACGTTAGTAGGTCGCAAAAACCGCAAACAATATCGCTTGGGCGATCGCATTGAAGTTCAAGTAAAAAGCGTTGATTACTACCGTCAGCAGATCGACCTACTAGCAGTGGGCGGTGGTAGTGAAGCGATCGATGACGATATCGAAGACGAAGATCAAGAAGACCCTGATCGGGAAGACAATCCTGAAAACGGAGGAGAGGAGTGATAGGCTGAGGCAGTAGGGGGTATTTTTGCGAAATATCGCGAAATATCTCTACGAAGGCTTCCTTTCTTTAAATTTTCCAGTGCATTCCTCTCCTCTCATTCTTGGTATTACGGGTGCCTCTGGGCTAATCTATGCTGTGCGGACGCTCAAATTTTTGTTGCAGGCAGACTATGCGGTTGAGCTAGTGGCTTCTAAGTCCGTTTATCAAGTGTGGCAGGCAGAGCAAACGGTGCGAATGCCGCCCGATCTTGCCCAGCAGGAAGCATTTTGGCGACAGCAATCGGGTGTGGAAACAGCGGGTAAATTGATCTGTCATGCTTGGAGCAATGTGGGAGCCACGATCGCCAGTGGCTCGTTTCGCACAATAGGCATGGTGGTCATTCCCTGTAGCATGGCTACCGTTGGTAAACTAGCAGCGGGTCTGAGTTCCGATCTGCTAGAACGTGCCGCTGATGTGCAGCTAAAGGAAGGGCGTAAACTTATCCTGGTTCCCCGCGAAACGCCTTTTAGCCTGATCCATCTGCGAAATTTGACGACTCTGGCAGAAGCGGGTGTCCGGATCGTTCCTGCCATTCCTGCTTGGTATCACCATCCCGAAACTATTGAAGATTTGGTCGATTTTGTGGTTGCCCGTGCCTTAGATCAGCTAGATATTGACTGTGTACCGCTGCGGCGATGGGATGGCGGCAAGGAAGATTACACAGGCTGACCCAGGGTTGCTTTGTCTTGAATGTGCGATCGCCCTTTGAGTAGGTAAGTCGTCATTTCACCTTTGCCTTTTATAGAAATGATGCCCCGCTCTTCCAAGCGATAGTGGTGCTTTAAGCAGTCGTAAGTTGCTTGTGTCACCTGAATTTCGCCGGGAATGCCGCTTGCTTCCATCCGACTCGCTGTGTTTACAGTATCGCCCCATAGGTCGTAGGCAAATTTTTTCAAGCCAATCACGCCTGCCACCACAGGTCCGGTATGAATGCCAACTCGAATGTTGAGGGTTTGTCCAATTTGCTGATTTAACAACCTGAGAGACTGCTGCATTTCAAGTGCCATGTCGGCGATCGCGGCGACATGATCAACACGAGCTTCGGGCAATCCTGCCACCACCATATAAGCATCGCCAATTGTTTTAATCTTTTCTAGGTCGTACTGAGCAGCCAGTTGGTCAAATAAGGAAAACACCTGATTGAGCAGATTTACTAAGGCTTCGGGCGGCATCTGGGCAGACAGTTGAGTAAAACCGACAATATCGGCAAACAGTACCGATACTTCAGTGAAATTATCTGCAATGCTGTTGGATTCGTGTTTCAACCGTTCGGCGATCGACTGCGGCAAAATATTGAGCAACAGCCGCTCCGATTTTTCTTGCTCAGCAACTAGAACTTGACGCGCCTTAAACTCTGACCGGGCTAACCGTTCATACATAAATACCGACAGATTGCAGAAGAAGAAAAACCAAAATAAGGTTAAGTAACTTTCTCCTAGTGACTCACCGGTTGTTCCAGTAGTGCCCGTAATTTGTCCTACCCAATTGCTTCCTACATAACAGAGGATAATACCCAACTGAGCCGCCAGATGCAGTCGCCAGCGGACTGGAATGAAAGCAGCTAAGAAGAAAAACGGCGGCATCCATAGATAGTAATTGTTGGCTTCAGAGTGTCCACGCTGGGTGACCAAGATTAGAAAAAAGAGGGGAAAGCTCCAGGCAACGCCGAGAAACACCCATGCCAGATGTCGTTGTCCGAATCGAGTTTGCAGCACGGCTAAACAAATCAGCAAGACAACCGAGCTAAATGCGGAAACGGTCAGCCAAAAGTTGTCAAAGCGATCGCGGTCAAAAAGTGCAGTAAATAGATCAAACGGGAGAAAGCTGAGATGGTACAGCAACCACAGCACAATGGCAATTCGCAGTCGATTGAGCAAAAATCGCTGCTGCCATTGCTCATAGCTCGCGGCACCAGAGTCACCCGGATTTGCAACCAGTTCTTGAATCCATCGCTGCGATCGAGATTGTCGGCGCGGTCTTGACCCATCTTGCTTCATGGTTGATGCCCCTGCTTTTTCTCATCTGTATCAGAGTGCCTTAAACAAAGCCGTTTGTTCAAGCAGAATCAGAACTTAAAGAGAGTCTGCGGTTCATCAACCCCTTTAAAGTTGATTGCGGGTTTTGAGTTGCAGGTAGCGATCGACCAGATCTTCACTCAGGCGATCGGCGGGTGCATCCAAAACTAGCACGCCTTTTTGTTTTAGCTTTGCCATGGTGAGTTGTCGCTGTGCCAACAAATCTAGGGCAACGGCACGGGCGTAAGCATCCGGAACAGTGGTAATGGGGCTGTGGGCTTTGAGATCCACTTGAGGATCGCGCAGTGTAACGCAAAAGGGCAAATGGCGCGGAGCCAGACGAGTCATGGCAGCTAGCAATTCCGCTGAAGCGATTTCGTCGATCACATCGGTGATCAGCACCACGAGGGCGCGCCGGATTTGGCGAGTGGCGATCGCGCTCACGGTTCCCAAATAATCGGGTTCCAGCAATTCCGGCTGAATCGGGCTGAGTCGTTCTAGAATCTTTGGCAGTTGGGTTTGTCCTCGTTCTGGCGGAATCCAGGTGTGGATCTGGCGATCGAACACGCCCACCCCCACGCGATCGCCCCGCTGCAAGCCTGCCAATACCAAAGATAATGTGGCATTCAGCCCCCAATCAAACCGCGCCAAGCCTTTCACCTGTGCCGTCATCAGCCGTCCCCGATCCAGCAGCACGATCAAGGTTTGTTCCTGTTCTGGCTCCAGCACTCGCACTACCACTCGACTACGCCGCGCCGTTGCTTTCCAGTCAATTAAGCGCGGATCATCGCCACTGACGTATTCGCGCAATTCCGAAAACTCGGTGCCCATGCCGTGCCTGCGCGCTTGCCGGATGTTGCCCGTGGTTTGCAGCGTCAATCGAATTGAGAGCGATCGCAGCCCAATTAAATCGGGATAGACTGCGATCGTCTGGCTTTGGGGAACCTTCCAGTCGTGCCATGCTAAGCCCCACCGCCCCAGCTGCCGCACCTGAATATCGCCCCATGGATATTCGCCCCGTTTCGGCGGAAACGCAGTGTAGGTCAACTCTTGCGTTTGCTCCGCAGGCAACGTTAAAGTCAGCACGCTTTCTGAAGTAGAAAACTCTTGGGGTGCATAGTCCCGAATTTGCAGCACTGCTGGCTGTTTTCGCGATTTCACCGTTAGCCGCACCGGATTCTTGCGCCCAATGGAAAGCCGCTCTAGGCGATCGCGCGTCACTGTTACTCGATTCGCCTTACCAGTCAGCCCATCCACTAGCATCAACCCCAACACCACTGCATCAAAGCCCAAGGTCAACAGGATGGAAAATCCTAGAAAACGCGGACTGATTAAGTCACTACCGACTGTGGCAATCCCTAAGCCAACAGTCGTTCCTAAAAGTAGCAACCAATAAACACGACGTGAGGGAATCATCGCAAAGCACCGTAGAAATGTATTACACGCAAAAATCAAGAGTTAGCTGCTGAGTCAACTGAGCAATAGCAGCAGTATTTTCTTCATGAACCTTGTAGTTTGTGATAAATAATTCTTTTCCCTTGGCTGCCCGGTCTTGTTTATAGTTATTCATGCCATATTGAAGTTCCCATTCATGAATATTTGCGAATTGAAAATGCTTTCTGATTTCTGGGCAGTCGTCGTAGGTAATTAACCATTGATGATTACATTCCTTTAGAAGTTGAGCGAATCTATCATGTTCAAAAGATGTATGTAAATCTCCTTTCTTACCATAAAGCTTAGATTTTCTAGCACTGTAGTAAGGCGGATCTAAGAAAATAAAAACTTCTTTTCCAGGTTTAGTTAACAGTTCACCATAATCAAGATTAGTTATTTCAACATCCTCTAATATATGTTCTATTTTCGCTAACCGTTCTATGGATGAAAGAGTAAATCTTCCTTGAAAAGCTCCCTCAGAGTATCCTCCAGACTCTACTGTTCCTGAAAAAGTGATCCGATTGAGTACAAAAAAGCGAATGGCTCGGTCTAATGCTGATAGTTGAGCAACATTAATTTGAGTTAGCATTTCAAACAAGGCTTTTCCATTCTGATATTCATCTCGGAGCTTTTTTACTCCTGCAATTAAGTCAGGTAATTCACTTTGAGAATATTTCCAAAAAAGAAAGAGATTTTGATTGAGATCGTTTATCCAGAAATTTAGTTTTGGATACGTTTGTTTTAGATGAATAAATAAAGAGCCACCACCTAAAAATGGTTCTCGATACTCCGAAAAGTTGGCAGGCAAATAGTTTATGATTTGAGGAATTGCTCTTGATTTTCCACCAGGATAGCGTAAAGGACTTTTGATCATGACTTATCCTATCTGCACCATAAAATTATTGCTATTAGCTTCATTGAATACTTTCTGAATTAGCTGTTTGTCAGATCTACTGAAGCTATTTAAACTAAGAAAGTCTTGTACTAGAATCTCAGGTGAGGTTGAAATAATATTCCCTTTGATGTAGGGAGATGTCAGTTTTAAGGAGGCTCTGTGAGATCGTCTTTCTTTATTTCTATAAACTTGATCTAAATTCTGATAAAGCATCATTTTTAGAAGTCCATCCTTAATATCACCGATCTTTGGAAGTAGTGAAGTATTAGTATTTTTAGCTTCAGTCAATAAAATGTATTCACCATAATCTGTCACTTCATCTACAGTAAAAAAATACTTTCCGCCAATATAGTTGGTGATTGTAATGCTTGCTTTTGTAATTGTTTCTAGATATTCACCAATGTGAGTTGTTCTAATTTCTCTGGATTGAGCTTGCTCTGCCTTTCGCCGAGAAGATTCCATAAAATCATTAACATCACTTTGAAGCTCTTGTTTAAACCGATAGAAACCTTCCTCCGATTTTAGCTGGATACCTGTAGTTGCTGAAATCATTTGCCAAGCGAGTATCTGGCGATCGATTAAGCTCGGCAGGGTTTCTCGTAACTCCTTCAGATTCCAATGCAATGCCGAGCTTTGATACGTTGTAAATTCTCTAATTTTTTCTAAAATCAAACTATTATCAAATTGTTGCCCTGTAATTTTATTGGGTCTTTTAGGATTAATAATTGCTTGATTGTAATATCCAAAAATGACGTAGACTTCCAACAAGCTCATCAGAGAAATTGTGTCCCACTGAATAAAGTCTCTATCGCCACCGATTCCCTCATCTTTGACGATGGGAATCACAGTAATTCTTTTACTCTTTTGTAATGAGTCATATACTCTTGCATAGGGATAGGATCGGCTACGTTTAGGTGAAAGCCATTTACTCAGAGCAAACTCATTATTTCCATCCTGAATAATGCAACTGGTTGGAGTTTTATTGACATCTAGAGTTTCAAGATTAAACTTCTTCAAGTTGCGGTGGATAGTTGGCTGATAATGAATTCCTTCTATAACGGCTGTGATGCTCATATCCGACATAAAGTTCATCGTTCAATTGTAGGCTTTCAGACCTTAAACTTAGCGGGGAACGGAAACTTGACTGAGAAGGGATGAGATCGCGCTTTCCACTTGTACTCCGTCTAGCTGAGCTTCTGGCTGCAAAATTAAGCGGTGGCGCAGGATTGGAGCCGCGATCGCTTTGATATCGTCGGGAGTCACAAAATCACGGTGAGCTAGCCACGCTTGCGCTTTGCTTGCCTGAAGCCACGCCACTGCTGCACGGGGAGACGCACCTAAAAATAGGTCGGGATGTTGGCGCGATCGCTGCACCAGTGCCAGCAAATAATCTACTAGCGCATCGGTTAGTTTCACATCCCGTAGCGATCGTCGGGCTGCCAAAATGTGATCAGCAGACAGGATCGGCTTCAGGGCTGCCAAATCTTGTCGCTTTGTTTGCAGCCCTGTCTGACTGTTGATTAGCATTTGCCGTTCGGCTTTCGTTTCGGGATACTCCACCAATAGCTTGAACAGGAAGCGATCGAGTTGCGCTTCGGGCAAAGGATAGGTGCCTTCAAATTCCAGGGAGTTTTGGGTGGCAATCACCCAGAACAGATCGGGCAGCAACAGGCTTTGTCCGTCTAAAGTTACCTGCTGTTCTTCCATTGCTTCTAGCAAGGCAGACTGGGTTTTCGGCGGCGTGCGATTAATTTCGTCCGCCAGCAGCACTTGGGTAAACACCGGACCTTTTTGCAGCGTGAAACTGCGGGTATTCAAATCAAAAATGTTCGTGCCTAAAATATCCGAGGGCAAGACATCGGGCGTAAGCTGAATTCGGCGAAACTCTGCCTGCATTAGTTGAGCGATCGCCTTCACTGTCAGCGTTTTTCCCGTTCCTGGCACTCCTTCCACAATGACGTGCCCTCCTGCCAACAGCGCCACCATTAGCTGCTGAACTAAGGCAGTTTGTCCCACCACAATTTGGCTGAGAGATTGAGAGAGGCGATCAAAGGCGGCGTTTAGGTCAGGCATAGGAGGAATGGCGAAGGACAAAGGGCGAAGGACGAGTAGGGAATGGCAATTAACTTTCTTGAATCCTTTCAAGCATACATTCCTCACGATCGCCCCTCAAATATTTGCTGTAACTAAAGCGCGATCGCTTTGATTGCGGTTAAATATCGCTCTTTGATATCGTTCCGGTCTAACTCTTCCGAGATTCCATTCTGGCTACCGCGCTCAATCATTTCGGCGTGTCGTCGGAGGACGGCTTGGTCTGAGGGGCGGCGGGTGAACGAGGCAATTACCGCGATCGCCTCCAATAATCGCATTGTCACAGCCACGCTCGACTGTCCATATTGCCGAATTTGATTAAAGGCAGCATCCACAACATCGACAAACGCGATCGGTTCAGCAATGATGCGAAGTTGGTTGTGATCATCGTAGCGGTAGGGAGAGGGAATCTCTTGCTGGACGAAGTGACACAGGGCAGCAGTTAACTGATCGATGCAGCGAATGGCAGTAAACGGATCGTTAATTCCGGGCGACAGTGCCCGGACTGCAATCTCTACCAGTTGATCGATCGAGAACTCGATATCTTGCTGCTCGGTGCGTTGGGAGCCAAACACAAAACCGTTGTTGATTTGGGCAGCAAGCGGCTTGTTGACTCGTTCTTCTGGAAAAACGCGCGCCAATTCTCTACCTTGAACCACAAAGCGACCGGGACGCTGTTGAATTCGTAAGAGTAGATTCTTTTCTATGGCAATCTGCATCAGTTGGTTATCATCGATCGCTTGAATGTAGCCACTGTTACTTGCTTTGATGGCAGCAGAAGCGCGCTCAAAGTCGGGTGGAATATCTGCGATGCCTTGTTCCTGTTGCCTAGAAACACTGCGTCCAATCTTTTCAGGAAAAAGGCGATCAATCGCAGCATCAAGCTCGTGACCCACTTTTTTGATCACCTGATCGACTTGAATCGATGAGGCAGAATGATGAATGAAGTAGATCAATACCCCAATGCTGGCGATCGCTAAGCCAATCCCCAACGTCACTGAAAGGTGCGGCACGAACTCATTTTCTTCTACGCCATTAATCGTTCGCAGCACCATTAAGCTGTAAACAAACGTGGAAATGAACGTTCCTAGCACGATTTGATTGCCCGTATCTTGCATAAAGTTACGCAGCAAGCGCGGACCAAATTGGGAAGAGGCAAGCTGAAGGGCAACGATCGTAATCGAAAAAGCGGTAGTGGCAACGCTCACCATTGAACCCGCAATCGCTGAAAGAATTGCCCGTGAACCATTAGGACCGAGCGAATAAGCCCAGCCCAGATTGCTAATGATGTCGGTTTCTTGTCCTTGGTCGATCGCAATCGTGATAAACGACAGCGCGATCGCTAGCACGACCATCAGACTTGGCACAAACCAGAAACTGGAATGCAAAGAGTCCCATAGTTTACTAAGCTTTGCGTATTTCATTGATCGCTCTGAGCCTGCTGGATTGAATGCCTGTTACCATCCTCAGATCCATTATGTTGAGTGTGAATATGTTGAGAATGGATGTCAGCCAAATGTCTAAGAGCGTAGCTGATGCTGCGAGGCTGTGGCACGTCGCCTTTTCCGGCAGCCCAGCCTTCTCGTTGATGAGCGCGATCGCCATCAGTCGCTTCGGTTTGATCATGAAACAAAATTTGCTGGGTGGGAAAGGGAAGATCAATGCCGTTGGCTGTCAGCTTGTTTTTGATATTGGTCAAAACCTGATCTTGCAGATCTAAAACATCTGCTCGACGTGGCGGATTCACCCACCAACGAGCGCGAATATTCACGGTGCTGCCTGCCAACTCAACCACGATCGCATCTGCCGCAGGGCTGGGTAATACTCCAGCGGTTTCGCGCATCGCCGCCAAAATCAACTGTCTCGCCGTATCGATATCATCGCCGTAGCCAATCCCAATGTCATATTCCAAACGACGATTTTCAAAAGCAGTATTAACAATGACTGAGTTGGTGAATAGCTCGGAATTAGGAATCACAATTCGCCGACCATCGTAGGTTCTAATCATCGTGGCGCGGGTTTGAATTTGTTCGACCGTGCCCTCAAAACTCTTAAAAACAATTTGATCATCAATCTGAAATGGTTCAGTCAGCAGGATCAAAATACCCGCTAAAAAGTTCTGGAGAATATCACGAAAGGCAAACCCGATCGCGACCCCACTAATTCCCAATAGCTGAACCAAATCACCCGCTTTGAGCGATGGAATCACGATTGACAGGGCAATAAATAATCCCGCCAAAATCGTTGTTCCTTGCGCCAATCGCCCCAAGACTAAGCCTAAATTGCGAGCTTGGCGGTGATGTCGAGTCAGATTCTTTACGGTTCGCTTAATCACTCTAGCGAGGAAGAAAAATATCGTAAAGACAATCAGCGCCAGCACAATATTAGGCAGCAAGGTAAAAAAGCTGTTTGCCATTGCCTGAATTTTGTCCCATACCGTAGAGAGTTCTGAATTCATCGCTTTATTTCTAAATCGCCATCAGACCTTACCTAAAATCAGCAAAATAAACGTCTACCTCAGGTTTAGGATTTCAAATGTTCAAAATTTGGCGTTGCTGAATGGCGATATGAATACCCTCATCCCCAACCCTTCTCCCCAAGGAGAAGGGAGCCAGAAATCTTGTTCCCTTCTCCTTGGGGCGAGGGCTAGGGTGAGGGCGGATTTCAGAATTCATAGACTGATTCAGCAACGCGCAAAATTCTTGCGAAGTAACGCATCATTATTTGGCTCAGCGATCGCGTTGTTGCAAGTTGTGAATTTCTGTTCGCAATGCCATAATTTCTGTCCGCAAGGCTTCAATCGATTTTGCGCCAGCCAGTTCAGCTTTTTCATCCTCTGCATCTTGCCCAATAAAAAACGTTGCTAGCGTCGCAGTGACATAACCAAACATCGCAAAAGCATACAGCGCCAGCAGAAAAAACAAGATGCGACCTTCTGCCGTCTGGGGACTGTACTCAGATCCCATGGTGGTCATGAGCATTGCCGTCCACCAAAGGGCAGTGCCATAGTTATCAAACCCCGGCGCGTTGGGTGCTGCCTGCTCAAAGGCATACATGCCAGCCGCACCTGCCAAAGTGACGATCGCAGTCAGCAGCACCACATAGCCAAACCCGCGTCGGGTAAAGTTTGCCGCCAGCGATCGCATACTTCGATTCGTTCGCGTTAGCACCCGTAGCAACTGCAAACCCCGCACCGCTCGCGTAGTTTGCAGCACCCGGAACACCCTAATAATCCGCACTGTTCTGAAGGCTGGAAGCAGCAGTGAGATTGCGGTTAGCCACTGCGCTTTGAGATACGCCACTTTACGAGGAGCCAAAAGCAGCTTAATGCCAAACTCGACAATGAACATGATCCAAATGGTGATGCTCAACCCTTCTAAAAATGAATTTAAGCCATAGGTCAATTCCAGCACAAACAGCGCTAACCAGATAAAGCTAAGCACCAACATTGGGATATCAAGCCAGTCTTCAAGCTGCTGCAAAAGCTCGGAGCGTTCGTGTTCAAGAGCCTGTTTTTCAGTAAGTTTGAGTGAATTCATACACAGGCTTTAGCAATCTCTAGAACGGGTTTTCTGCAACCTTGGGGCACTTGCACAGATATCTACTGCTATATTAATGCGCCCTCCCTAAGCTCCTATACGAATTCCACTTTCAAGGACGATGCAGCCAGTTGAAAACACCCAGTGAGACAACGACTCCGACAAAGTGAGCCGTTAGACCTGTAGTATTTGCTGCTGCTACAAACACATCGAGCGATCGAATAATTCGATTTGGATCATAAATTGCCACTCCTTGCGGTTGAGCAATTGATTTAGACAACAGCACTCCAACCGTTGCGCCCATTCCCAAAATCATGAGCAACATTCCAACTAAACCCGTGATTACGCCCAACCGTAGCACCTGCATCACCTTTGCTCGTTTTGGATGAATGGCAGGATTAGAATTGCCAAGCCGCTTAGAAAACCGGATCAGTCGGAAGGCTAGGTAACTCCCAAACAGCAAAACTAAAATACCGCAGACCGCCCAGAAGATGGCAATTCCTAGCCCCGGAGTGGTGGTTTGGGTTGGAGCAATGCCAACATTAGGAACTCTCACAGAAGGGGCGATCGCTTGATTAAAACTTCGCCCAGAAATCGCCAGCAACAACAGCACACTGGCAAGGCTCGCCAGCCCAATTTGCAGAACGAAACTGACCCAGCTAGCAACCCGTAAAATGGTTGCCACCTGCTCAAGTTTGAGATTTAGCGATGTCTCATGACTGGTTTGCATACTGTTGTCGCCAAGTTAGTTGAAGTGATTTGACAAATTAACTTGATGTGCAACTAATTTGCCCTCATCCCAACCCTTCTCCCTAAGGAGAAGGGCTTTCGGACGTTTCTTGTCCCCTCTCCTACTGGGAGAGGGCTAGGGTGAGGGCAGTCCTTGCGCTGTTTCAAAGAAGTTGCACATCGCGTAAATTAACGACCTACAATGTAGTTTGCCGCGGCTGCATTCGCAGGAAGCGGACTAATTTTTCCTTGGTACACCAACACTTGATGAATTAAGGCAGCCACTTCTCCACGGCTTGCAGGCTGGGTTGGGTTCAAAATCCGGCGATTAGGATGGTTGACCACAATTCCGGCTGCGGTTGTTTCAGCCACCGCATCAACGGCATACTCAGGAATCTGGGCAGCATCCTGATAGTAATCGCTTGCAACTACCGAAACTGGACGTTGCGACGCATTGCCATTACTAGTAGGCTGTCAACTTTATTTTGGTGGATAGATGGGAGAGAATAGAGCGGCAGCTACCTCTGAACCAATCATG
>NZ_JBFPDP010000069.1:0-20859 GCF_040830845.1 Sivoneniella epilithica UHCC 1019 | reverse complement strand
GGGTTGCGCTTCAACCTGATTGCAGCGATCATCAACTTTGAGCTTGCGCTCTCTGCTTGATTCATGCAAGAACTCTATTGAGTGGCTTATGACATCAACAGCCCTGCATCCCATTACCTTAGATGAGTTTTCTCAACTCCCTAACCTAGAAGAATCTCCCGCTTGGGAACTTTTCAACGGTCAATTTTTGCAAAAGCCGATGCCCACGTTTGATCATAGTTGCTTACAGAAGCGTTTAGTTACCGCGATCGACAATACCCGTAGCCCCTACGAAGCGTTTCCAGAACTTCGCTGCATTCTCAGCCAAAACTCCATTGTTCCAGATATCACCGTCAGCCATCACACCCGCATAACGAAGGATAATCAGGCAATTCAGGGCGCTCCAAACTGGATAATTGAGATTCTTTCCCCTGACCAAAGCACTACAAAACTGATCACCAAAATTCAGGCTTGTCTAGCTGAAGGAAGTCAACTGGGTTGGTTGATCGACAGCCAAGAAGCAGTGATTATGATTTTTCTGCCAGATCAACCACTTAGGTTATTGGGCAGCGACACTTTACTCCCTGTCTTGGATGAGGTTTTATTAGAACTCACTCCAAATCAAGTTTTTGGCTGGTTACAGCGCTAATGTGACAACGCGATCGCGGAGCTAAATCGTTTAGTGGACGATTGGGTTCAGGTCAGAATTTTAGGCTAGGGGCGTTGAAGCGGGCGATATCGTTGATGGAGCAGCAGTTCTTTCATCTGCAACCGTCGTAACTTTCTGGGTTACTTTAAGTTCAGCAGTATCGGAGTCTGGTTTCTCACCAAACCTCTGGGCTACCTTTCCTGTCATCAATACACCAACCAGAACCTGAACTGATTCGGGTATCTCTGCCAGTTTATAGTCATGTTTAACTGTATCGACTCCCCACCCAACTAAGACAGCGAATATCCAGGCGAGGAATGCCAAGCGAGTTGATGAAAATTCACCATTCGGATCTTGGAGAAATTCAGCGAATCTGTTCATATTATTTCCTACAACTAAGGCATACGTGTGATTTAGCGATCGCTCTTCTTAGGTTTGGAAGGAGTAATGAAGTGAGTTAGCCAAGTGTTACAGTTCGCGTTGCACCATCCCACTTGATAGGAAGGTTCAGCTTTTCTGCCAGATGACGCACAGCCACAAACCCATACTGATCTACAAGCCTGACAATCTCAGCCTCCGTGCTGCCTGCCGCAACTTTGAGAAAGCTGTTGCTCTGGTCAATCAACAGATAGGGAACAAAAATTGGATCGCC
The DNA here is from genome assembly GCF_040830845.1 of Sivoneniella epilithica UHCC 1019. NCBI lineage: Bacteria > Bacillati > Cyanobacteriota > Cyanophyceae > Leptolyngbyales > Leptolyngbyaceae > Sivoneniella > Sivoneniella epilithica. Next base: position 19,579 of record NZ_JBFPDP010000069.1, on the reverse strand, counting down.
AGTGGTTCCAATTCCGCCTGGACTAGATAGTTCGACACCCTCCTCATTGGCATGAAGTACCATCCATCCAAACTCTTCCCGGAGAGGACGAAGTTTAACAAAGCTCTTCTCGTTGAAAATTTGTGCTTCTCGGAAGACTTTGCCTTGAATAACTGCTGTGATGCTGGCTGGCATTTCTCGCAGTTCCGAACTTCCTGTAATTTTGCTTTTGACGATCGCACGAAACTCGTTGCCAACCTGTTTCTTGCTCAAAGTTGGGTTCCAGGGTAAGACCATTGGGTCCCATTTACCCGATTGATCAATACCAAGTGTCTGTTCTACCTCTCCGTGTCCCAATACAGTTTGTGGTGTGACTGGGATATCGTAAAACTGACAAAGTTCTGCGACAACTTGCGCCATTGTTTGCCATTGAATTTGAGTCGTGGGAGAAGAACCAGAATCAAAAGGTTGCTCTTTTGCTTCTGTCATACAGCAGACTGAAACTCCGATCGAGCCTGTGTTGAGCCTGAATGTGTGTGCTGCATAAACAGCATCTCCAGTTGATACGTTGTCCTGAATCGAGTGAGTACCCCGAACCAAGTTTCCATCGTCTTCAATCAAAATGTGATAGTGAGCCAAATCAAGACTGGAAGCCTTGTACCCTCCCGCTGTCCAATGAAGAATGATGCGCTTCATTGAGCAGTTGGGCATCCAACTTTTAGGAACGATCGCCATTTCTGGTCTCCTGAGTAATTTAATGTTGTCGTTTTTGAGTGAAGCGATCGCTCTTTGCCCAGATAAGTTAAAAAGATGAGCGATCGGTTTCCGTTTGATTAGTTCTTCCTCTGGGTCGTGAAACGCTGCTTTGTAATCATGTCGATGGCAAACTCGGACAGCTTCTTGTTCTCATAGAACTCGCCCATGATGGGAATGGGTGACTGGTAGAGGGTGTCGCTGCCAAAAATCTCCTTCCAGGAAAGGTTATTGGGATCGCAGTCCGAAACCCTGGCTTGTTTCATCACTTTAAGGAATTCGTGAGCGATCAAACCTTGACCGATCGCAGAGGGATGAACTCCATCCAGGCTGAATAATCCTCCTTGACGCAGCCGACCTTGCTTGTCCGTGTGATAGTACTTTGTACTGACTCGTGGGTATTGAAAGTCAAAGAAGTCAGGAAATTCATATTGCACTTTCCCTGCATTCCGTTTGAAAGCAATCTGCTGTAGAGCTTTGGACATATCAACGATGTGATAACGTTCTTGTCCACGCAGTTGATTCTTCTGTGCGACTAACCGTTTGATGGTTCGGTTGTATTCACGAATGCAATCATCAATGTGAAGCGCGTCAAGGAGTGTGAGATAGGCTCGATCAGTCTCATCAACTGCGTTCTCGTCGCGGAAGAAATGGGTGTAATACTTGTAGTAAACCGACTCCGGCTTCTCTGTTTCATAATCAGGCTGATCGATTTGTATCAGGGTAGTTGGACCAATGCCTTTTGTCAGAGGCGCGATCGTGACCAGGGGAACTGTCCCAACAAAAACTTTTCCGTTGGGGTTTTGGTTGCTCTCCATGATGGCATCTACGCGATCGAGCAATTCACTGTACTCAGCCTCAAAATCTTTTGGATGCCATAAGTTCCACTGCTCCCGTTCTGCGCGAGGCAGGTGCAAGAGAGGACGATTTGGATCGTTTGGGGTTTGGCTGATATTCAGCCCAAACACTGTACCTAAAGCATTGTTTGCGCCCAACCAAAGCAGCACATTTTCTACCCCGGTGGGAGATTGGGCTGCGAATTCCAACCAACTTAGCTGGCTGAAGTCATCAAAATCACGATCGAGCGATGGATTGAGAACTTTGAGAGCAGTTCGGTGAAAGAAGGTGCTGGGAAGTGCGAGAATACCGTCTCGATTTTCTCCTTTCGCGTTACTCTTAGCGATTTCTGCTCTGCATAATTTAGGAGTAACCGACCAGGCATCAGCCACATCAAATCCCTGGACTGACACATTATGAAAGAACTTGACTCCGCTCAGATCGGGTTTGTCTTCAGATCCCTCCCCTCGCTCGTAGTAATCCTCAACTTCATCCAACATTTGATCTAGAACTGGAAGCAATCTCACCCAGTCAAGGGCGTTGATGTCCGAACCAAATTTTCTTGCTAGACGACGCAGAACCATTTCAAGGTTGATTGGAAGTCCACCTTTTTCCCACACTTTGGGATAGCTGTAGTCTAAATCGGTAAGTCCTATAGATCGCGCAATCAAAGTGGAATAGCAAAGATCCGTCCGGGCAGCAGCACCAGACATAAAACCTTGAGATACGCTGTCACCGATCGTAAAAAGTTTCACAGTTCCTTTCTCCACAATTACTTTTAGTTCAGATCACAAATTCACCCCAGTCATTTTTGCTGAGACGAGTTTTGGGCGATCGCTCTTCTTAGGTTTGGAAGGAGCGATCGCAAATTATTCCAACTACTTTCTACGGAACCACCAAAACTGCGCTTTCCTTACTTTTCAGATGAGTTACTTCCAGCCGAACTCCCAGTGGGAAAACATTTACACCTGCAATCACAATTCGGTAGTCAGTGGATGCTCCACCGTGCGCCAAAATCAAATTGATTAGATCAGTCATTTTGAATCTTCTGTTGATTAGGTTTATGAGGTGCGATCTCTCCTGTTAGGTTGATGAATGAGGGAGCGATCGCACTTAGAAAAAGAGGCACGATCTTATCTTTCTGAAAGCTACGCCTTGAAGACTGATAACCAATCTTGCGTGTCTGCTGCAACATTGCGGGTGTAGCTTGAACGGAATCTACGACTACCAGCAATGTAGATTCCAGCAGCAGATTCAAAATCACCAGCTTCAATAAAAGGAATCATCTCGTTGATTTGGTAGAAAGCCGCCTTTGCTCTCAACGAGTTATACGGGATGAACATCAAGTCAGGATCGCCAAAGAAGTCGATACCTGTCGCCTTACCGACCGCTTTGTAGTTGAAGTCCCAGGTAATTTGAGCCAACCCTCTGCCAGGGTAACCAGTCCTCGCTGCGGCATCAGTCGTATTCTCAGCCCTCGGATTCCAACTTGATTCCCGCCCAATGGCAGCAGCAGCGTAAGCCAAGACAATAGGGCTTACGATTCCTTGATCTCTAAATGCCTCCACTAGCTTTGGAACAAGCAAAGTTGCTGCTGATTTCCAAATACTGGGAATTTTCGAGAGGTCAGCTTGTCCTCCAATAAATGTTAGGTTGATTGAAATTGATTGAAGAGCAATACCTGACGAGTCGAATGCTGTAAACGTGAAAGTACGATCGCTACCAGGGCTGAGTAGGACTTGTTCAAATGCCCAAGTTCCGCCACTGGGTTCAACCTGACCCACTGTAAAAGGACCGCCCGGACCAGCATTGACGACGATCTTGGCGACTTGACGAGTGACAGTTCCCGCAAAGCGAACTGGACGGTTCACTCGCCTCTGTTCTCCGTCAGTTGGTTGTTCCACCGTAAAAACAGCTTCTCCTGGACTCAGCCGAGCCTGACCTGCTTTCATAAAAGTCAGTTTCATCTCGGTCGTCTGCAATTCTCTTCCGCTTGAGTCGATCGCGGTGAACTTGAAAGGACGATCCTTACCTGTACTCACCAAAACATCAGAGAAGCTCCAGGCACCCGTCTCATCAGGCTTAACTTCTGCAACTGGAAAGATTCTAGTAGAATCAACAACACCAGCCGTAACGATAACTTTCTCAACTTGAGAGGTTGCAGTACCAGAGAAATTAGTGGGCTGATCAACGAATTTTGTCTGTCCTGTGGTCGGATCATTTACGGTGAAGAAAGTAGCACCTGTCGGTACTACTGGATCAATATGGTTGTATTCAACAACAAGAGAGATCTGCGAGAAACCTTTTTGGCGGTAATCAGACATAAAATCCTCAAAATTCCGCCAATCACTTCTTGCTGAAAACACAATGCAGCCTGCGGAACCGGGCACACTAGCGTCAAAGTGGATACCAAATTCTCCTCGCTGAAAATCCCTAATCTTCACAGGATCAGGTTCGATGTAGTAAAAGTTGCCTTCAATGCCAATGGTGTCTGGTCGAAAAAACGGCGTTGTACGAACGAAGTAAGAATTCAATCCAACTGCTTTGCAGGCAGGGATGGGTCCTCGCCCTTTCAAATGTTCTGACGCTAGATGCTGATGTGGTGCGATGCCTGAAGTAACTTTGAAAGTCTGAGTGGTTGCTCCTCCCTCCATGATGGACAACTCACCCCAAACCAAATCGGATTCAGGTTTTTTAGACAAATCCATGCGAAAACGTAACCAGGTCATGCTTTTGCTCCCAGTAATTTGAGAAATGTTTGTCGTGGTCAAGCTTGTTCTTTGTCAAAGCTAACCGCGCAGATCGCCCTTCGTCAGTCGGAGAAAAGTCGGGAGAAAGTCGGGAAAAAGTCAGAATTATTACGGGGAAGCAGAGTAAAACTTAAACTCAGATTTGAGAAAATACTCGTAGAAGTACCCGGAAAACAAGATTTTGCCCCGGAAGATTTATTCAAGGAATAAATCTTCCGGGCTGAGAACGATCGCACTTCTCACTGCTAGAGGCGCGATCGCTTCATCCCAAGATAAGGGGCGAGGTGGCATCTAGATGTAGCCTGCTCAATTCTTGTAGGCAAGGAGTTTGAAGCATGACATTGGAAGAAGGGTTAGAGTTGGTTGAGCAGGTCTTGGCACCTAAACAGTTAAACAAAGTTCAAAAAATCGTATTACGTGGTGTTTGGCAGGAGCAGTCCTATAAAGAAATTTCAGAAGAGTTTGGCTACACCCTGGGTCACATTAAAGACACGGGTGCTGATCTGTGGAAGTTACTCTCAGCGGCAACTGGCGAGAAAGCAACGCGGTATAACTTTCGAGGTGTACTGAAGTGGGCTACGATCAGCAGAAGCGAGCCGTAGGCGATCGATCGCCATTCGCAAAAAAGTGCTGGAGCGATTAATATCAAGCTCACCCAATAATCAGCAGTGGCAGCCTTAAGCGATCGCTCTGAGGTTAGATTGAGCGATCGCGGTTAGTTTGAGGAAAGAAAAGGGCGATCGCGTTTTTTGGAGGGCGCTTTGGCTTTGGGAGAGGGACGATTCTATTTCTGGGAGGAGCGATCGTGTTTTGAAAAAAGGAGGCGATCGATCTTCTCGATAGGGAGAGCGGTTGAAGGCAGCGATCAGAAAGAAATGATAGAGTCAGGAAAAGTAATCGCTTAATTCCATGGGGATGGACTCTAACCTTTGGATTTGGCAAAGCAAAGACAGAAGAACCCAATGAGCGTTAAAGAACAACTGCTGCAAGCGATCGAACAAGCACCCGAACCGCTTCTTCATGAGACATTAAACTACTTACATTACCTGATCGAAAAGCACCTTGACGAACTAGAAGAACAGCAAGATCGAGAAGACCTTCAGTTAGCCAGAGAAGATCTTCAGCACCACCGTACCGTTTCCTTCGCACACCTTAAACAGGAATTGAGGCTTTGAGCTACACGATCGAAATCTCTTCTCTTGCTGCCCGTCAAATTAAAAAGCTGCCTCCCGATATTCAGATTCAAGTGATTGTTGAGATTGCAGAATTAGTTGAACAACCTCGTCCCGATGGTGTCACTAAACTGAAAGGTGAAGATAACACTTACCGGATACGGCTGAAAAATTACCGCATTATTTACGAAATTTTTGATGATCAGCTTATTGTTTTGATCGTCAAGGTGGGTCATCGGCGTGAGGTTTATCGCCAGTAGCATGAGTTTGGTGATTTCCTTAAGGGATTCACTTTGCGGAATCGCTCCCTACAGAATTCGCCAATGCAGGTTGTTTGAGGAAAGAGAAGGGCGATCGCAGGTTAGAGGAACACGCGATGCTGCAATGAGGGCATTTGGCGACGCACCTGTTCTAAACGGGAAGGCTCGATCGCCGCGATCGCCACCCCCGGTTTATCTCCCGCATCCGCCAGCACCGTTCCCCACGGATCAATAATCATTGCGTGTCCATGAGTTTGCCGCATGGCATAATGCCGTCCCGTTTGGGCAGGTGCCAAGACATAGCTCGTATTTTCAATTGCCCGCGCTTGCAGCAACACCTGCCAATGATCTTTGCCCGTGTAGGCAGTGAATGCCGCTGGAATGAATAGGATCTCTGCGCCCATTTGGGACAGGTGGCGGTAAAGTTCTGGGAATCGCACATCGTAACAAACAGAAAGCCCCAGATTGCCTAAATCTTTACTAGGGTAAACAGGCGGCATTTGTAGCCCTGCTAACACGGTGACTGATTCTTGATAGGTGTTGCCATCGGGCACATTCACATCAAATAAATGTACTTTTTCATACCGGGCAAGCTCTTCTCCACTTGCTCCCACTAGCACGGCGGTGTTATACACTTTGCCATTGCCCACTGGAACCGGGAAACCGCCGCCCAAAATAGTGACCTGAAATCGCTGCGCCATTGTTTTGATGAACTTTTCGCTTTCTTGGGCGATCGCCTCTGCTTGCGACATTTTGTCCTGCTCTTCCCCTAAAAAAGAAAAGTTTTCTGGCAACCCCACCAGTTCCGCTCCTTGGCGCACTGCTAGGTCAATTAGTTCCTCTGCTTCTGCCAGATTCTTCTTTAAATCGGGCACACTTGTCATTTGAATGGCAGCCGCCAAATAAGATCTCATAAACTCCAACCCCATTGCATGGATGACTTTGAACTGTGGCTGCGTACAACGTCAGACCTATCCTTATTCAAAGATTACCCAGCTTTAACTAGTTTTCACCCCTCAGTTTAATCCCAGTTGAGTCCTTCCGATTGGCAGAGCTTGGAAATTCCATAAGGGGAGCTTTGAAAGAGCGATCGCGCTACCCCAGCCGATGCTTTTGAGTTGTTGGTAGGTCATACAAGCTAGTATGAGTATGTTTCAGCCTGAAAAGTAACCATGCGGTATCAAGACATCATCACGATTGAACCTGGAAAGCGCGGCGGCAAACCCTGTATTCGTGGAATGCGAATCACGGTTTATGATGCCTTGTCTTATCTAGCTTCAGGGATGAGCTATAGCTTTGGTCAGAACACTTAGGACAAGAAGAAGTTGCAAAGCCAAGACTGGGCAGGCGTTCTGACTCCGCCTTCGCCACGTTACACATGGCTACGGCTATATGAGGAAATTCTGGATGATTTTCCATATCTCACTCAAGAAGATATTTTGGCTTGCCTAAGTTATGCGGCTGACCGTGAACGACAAACGCTGACCATTCAAGCATGAAATTGTTATTCGACCAGAATTTATCACCGCGATTGGTCAATCGTCTCACTGCCGCATGGCTTTCCATGCCTTTTCATATTGCTCTATTGCAGTTTTAGATAAAGGCTGCAAAAATTCGCTGGTTTCTACGATTTTAGGGTCAGGGAATAATGCGGGGGCACGGTGCAGTTCGGTGGGCAAGTCAGCTAGGGATTTACCAAACAAGAGTGGGGATGCGCCCCAGGTGAGCAAGGAAATTTGCTGAGCGATCGCGGGTTGCAGGCAAAACGTCAGCCACTCTGCCACGGCGGGTGGGATGGTTGGGTTTGCTGCCGGACGCACCCAGAGATCTGCCCATAGTGCGGTTCCAGAAGTGGGAACGACGGCAACCACGTTGGGCGATCGCTGTCCACTTTGCAGCACATCTTCCGACCAACCCACCGCCACCCAGGTATCTTCCAGTAGCAGCGGTTGGAGATAGTGAGTCGAGCTATATAGTTTTGCCTGTTGATTCAGCGATCGCAGTTCTGCTGCTAAAGTCGGCACTGCTGCGAGATCTGCGGTGTTGTAAGATTTGCCGAGCTTTTTCAGGGTTAGCCCAATCACCTCTCGCGGCTGATCTAATAGCGAAATCCGTCCTTTCAACTCTGGTCGCCATAAATCTGCCCAATCCGTCGGGGGTTGCAAGCCCTGCTGTTTGAAAATATCTTGGCGATAGGCAATCACTGTAGTGCCCACTCGATAAGGCATTGCCCACACCTTGCCATTTGCATCGAGCTTTCCCTCAGCATTCCGAGTGACCAGTGCTTTCCATTGAGGAGTGTTCAATAGGGCTGATCCGCCTTGCACGGTGGCGGCATCTAAAGGAGCTAGAAGCCCCTGAGCGATCGCCCCCGATAGCCAATGATCGCCCAAAGTGACGAGATCAACCGGATTTGCGGTGTCAGACTGACCGATGAAGGGAACCCAACTGGGTAAGGCGAAGCCACTGGATTTTTGGGAATTATTGGAAGATTGCGATCGCTTCCAAGTTTGTAATAAAGCAAAAAGCTCCTCTAATTGACGGTCTGCGGCATAGTCCAGTTTCACCCCTGCTGCCTGCCGACGAAATTCGTTCAGCATTTGGGGTGGAATTGATCCTTGCAAGGCGCGAATTTGCAGCGAGGAGGAGGATTGCCCTGCACACCCTTCTAAAATTACGCTCAGGCTGCTAAATGCTGCCCCAAGGAGAAGAGATCGCCGACTGATTGTCAATGGGTCTTCCGTCATTGCCATTCTATTTGCTTTTAAACCTGCCCACATATCGTTCTCACTATTCTGACACCATTGTCTCTCATCAAAAATGGATCTATCCACATCGCTATCCACGGTATTAAAGACTCAAAAGTTCGCTTGCTTAATAAACGTTAAATGATTCAGGAATAACCGAGGGTGAATCAATATCATTGCCTAGAATGCATACAAGAACTATTCAGGTAATTTGGGACAGACATGGACACCCTGCAAAAGCAGCTAAGCGTTTTAAGTAATAAAGTGGACGGGTTGTATCAACTGATTGAACAGTTGAGCGATCGCGTTGGCGAAGTGGTGTCAGAATGTCAGAAACCAGATCAGGCAAATCGTTCTGACTCTGAAATGGCTGTAGGACAACGCTCTTATCGGATTCAAAGTTATTTTGAATCCACCATGGAACATAAAGATGTACTCATTGATAATGAGAGTCTGGATACGTCTTTCCAAACCTCTGAGCGCCCGGTTTCTCCGGAAATTCAAATTCAGCGGTTAACGGCTCAACTCACTGCCGCATATAGCCGAATGGCTGCTTTAGAAGATCAATTAGTCTCTAAACGAATTCACTAAGCTCAGCACACAATTTTCCTTACTGGTCGATTTTTATTCGCTATTTTTGGGATGAAATTAGATTTAATTCCTAAAATAAAAGCTTTTTTGACCTTAAAGCCTTTGACTGATGTTTGATCTGGCGATCGCTGATTTCTAGCAGAAAAAGTTTAATCTTTATATTCAAGCAGGCAGATTTAGATTGAAGTTTTTTGCTCTTCTTGTTGTTGCTTTGCTGCAATTAACTCAACTGCTTGGAGTAGGTCTAAGTTTGTCCATGCTTGGTATAAGTGCGCTGCGATCGCGCATCCTCCCGCTCCCACCCCTTCTTTCACATAGCCTTGCTCATAGGCGCGCAGTTGCATAAATCGAGAGTTCGCAAAATTCAACTGCGTTGCAATCAGCGGCACCTCTGCTACTGCTTTCGCTAAGCCCACGGTATCTCCTGTAGAATCATCGGCAACCCAGCGCGTGGTTCCCACCACAATATTTTGGGGCTGCCAGAAGATGGCAGATTGCTGGGCGATCGCCCGTGCCAATGCATACACCGCTAACATTTGCGTACCACCTGCCAGCAATACACCCCCTGTGCGACTTGCCGCGATCGCCATCCCTGCCACTACCGCCTGCATCGGATCGCCCACTGCCGCTAACAATGACCAAGGATCGCGAGCATCAAGACCCGCCAGTCCAGTTTTGACCAGTTCCCATTTTTGCTCATGATTACAGGTTGGATGGCTGCTGTTGACCTTGCCAGCAGCGGGGATTCCTAAGCCTGTCAACACTGCCAGCGCTGTAGTGGTTCCCCCCACCACACATTCCGCCAAAATTACATAGCTGTCTGCTGCTGCGATCGCCAACTTTTCACCCCATAGTAATCCTTGGGTAAATAAATGCTTGACTGTAGCCTGTTCCATTGCCTGTCCGGTACTGAGGCAACGAGCCGGAACTCCCTGCAAATCGATCGCCGGTACAGCAGGCGGCTGAGGCAATCCCGCGTTAAATAAGTAAACGGGCAATTGCTGACCTTCGATCACTGCTCGTGAAATCAACACAGGGGAAGCGCCCTGATGCAATGGCGGCAACGGATAGCTGGGATGAGGCTGCACCCCATTCACCAAAAATTCTGCATCGGCGATCGCGGTATAGCGGCGATCGTTGGGAGTTGCCCCCGCTGCCGAGATCCCTGGAATCAATCCTGTTTCGGTAAAACCCAACACACATGCCACAACTGGACGCTTTCCCTGATGGCTCTCCAACCAAGCTTTTCCCTGAGATCGTTGGGTATACACTCGAATTGCAGGTGGGGTACTCATACAGTTTGAGTTTTGAATTCGGAGTTTTGAATTTTGAATTCGGAGTTTTGAATTTTGAATTCGGAGTTTTGAATTTTGAATTCGGAGTTATTTCGCCTGTTTCTTGAACCCTGACCCCTATTCTTCCTCATACTCCATCATCACTTGCACCCACTTCGGAGGGCGAGGAATGGGATTACGGAGGCGATCGAATAGAAACCAGCAGACTAAATGCACTACAAATAGATAAATTAAGTTGTTGACAAAGATCATCACCAGCATGAGTGCTTGAATTAGGGGCAAACTGGGTTGAAACGCAAGATTCAGCCGAATGCAAACCCAAGTAATTAAATCAGTAATTTGAATGGTGGTGTATTGCCACAGGTCATCTCCTAAGAGCAGCGAGACGAGCCAAATGCGGAAGAAAAAACCGATCGCGCCTAAAAGTGCGCCGATGCTAATTGAGACTGACCAACTGGCTTTTCGTCGCCACAAAAGCCCCAGCAGCACGCCCATTAAACCAAAGGGCATGACATAGAGCAAACTGCGGGGCGGTCCCATTAATACGCTGAGCAACAAGCCAGAAACCAATGTTCCCATCCAAGCGGCACGATTACCCCAGCGCAGGTAAATTAGGGCGATCGGCACGGAAAAGAACAGCCGCAGAATCGGTCCCATGGGAAAGTAAAAATTCACGAGCCAGATTAAGCTGGCGGCGCTGGCTAAAAATGCGGTTTCGACTAGCATTAATGGGCTAGAGGACGGAAGCGACTCGTGAAACGTTCGCGAAGCGTCTCCAGAGGAGAATCCCTGCGGGAATTGCGCCGATAAATTTTCTGAAAACTCCACTTCATTCACGACAACCGAGGGAGTAGGCGTTGTTAATTCCTTTTCAACCTCTTCCCAAGTTACGTCTTTCCCCTCAGATGGACTCATCGGCAAATTAGGCGCTGATGAAGGGCTATCCTGCTCAGGGCTATGGGGGAATTCATTCATGTAATCTCCTAGCCCAGCACTGGAAACGACTGTTTGGCTACGTCAGTCAGTCGATTTAACAAGCGGTGTAGGCTGGATGAATGCAAAATTGCCCAAGCATTGACTACAAAACAAACGGTTCCTAACGTGAGCAGCACATAGGTTGGCACCATAACAACCCCAATCACAAACCAGGTCAGCACATGGAGTACCATAATTCCAGCAAAGGCGATCGCCACCCCTGCGACCTTAAGAACCTCGGCTGTTGGACGGTGCAATCCAGTCAAAATGAGCGTCAGTATGGTAGCGAGTAAATTTAACGGAACTAATGCGGCGCAAATCGCAACGCAATGAGCATGGGAAAAGTGGAGCAAGCTGTTGAAATCAAACATTAGGTATTAACAGTTACGGCAGACCAATGGCACTTTACCCGCCCTCTGTCTTCTATCCTACCTACTACAGACAGATTTAGCAGAGTTACCTGATGTGCAACTAAAGTCAGCCCTCATCCCCCAGCCCCTTCTCCCAAGGTAGGAGAAGGGGAGCAAGAGGATTTCAAAGTCCCTCTCCCGCTCTGGGAGAGGGATTTAGGGTGAGGGCTATTGGCAAAGTCGCACATCGCGTGAGTTCTAATTTAGTAACTTTAAGTATGGATTGTTTTGGGCGTAGGAATGAATCTATCACGGGATGTTAAGTCATTATCGTCGCGTGTGCGGCAAACCCAATAAAATAGGGGTAACAACCGCCACTATTGACTTAGAGTATTCGGAAGACCCTAAATATAAGGTAGTAGTTTCCATCTATTGCTCTAAAAGCAGGTACAGGAGAATTGACAGAGTAAGAAGTTTGAATAGGACAGAAAACTCGATTTCCGACTTCTTACTATTCCCCTTGCACCCGGAGTCCTTTGATGAAGACGGAAACCATCTTGCAGTCTGCTTATAGCACTTTTGTTGAACAGGTTAAATCTTTTCAAGTCCAACAGGTAACTTTGAAGCCCGATCGCATCGAATACACGCTTAAACCTGAATTTGGCAGCCAACAGTACTACACCCAAGCCCTTGAGCCAACCGACGATTTGATTAGCCTGTTGCAAGGTCAGGGTGTGGAGTTCAGCATTCTTCCCAATAGTTCTGCTACTGCTGCCAATATTCTAGGCTTGCTGCTTTCGGCGGGTGCGATCGCGGGGGCGTTTGCGTGGCTGTTGAAATTCAGCAATGCCGGCGGTGGTATTGGGGTAGGCATGGGCATGGGGAAAAGTAATCCCCGCAGCTATAGCCAAGGCAAAACAGGCATTTCCTTTGCAGATGTGGCAGGGGTAGACGAAGCCAAGCAAGAACTGCAAGAGGTGGTTGATTTCCTCTCGAATGGCGAAAAATATCACAAAATTGGGGCGAAAATTCCTAAAGGTGTGCTTTTGGTGGGACCTCCGGGAACTGGGAAAACTCTTTTAGCCAAAGCGGTTGCGGGTGAGGCGGGGGTGCCGTTCTTGAGCATGTCTGGCTCCGAGTTTGTGGAAATGTTTGTGGGGGTCGGTGCATCACGAGTGCGTGATTTGTTTAACCGGGCGAAACGTCAAGCTCCTTGCATTATCTTTATTGATGAGCTAGACGCGATCGGCAAGACTCGGAGCGGCGGCAACCCCAATGGCGGCAATGATGAACGGGAGCAAACCTTAAACCAATTGCTGACAGAGATGGATGGCTTTAATGGTAATGAAGGCGTGATCGTCTTAGCTGCCACCAACCGTCCCGAAATTCTTGACCCAGCGTTGCGTCGTCCAGGGCGCTTCGATCGCCAAGTTTTAGTGGATCGCCCTGATAAAAGTGGCAGAGTTCAAATTTTGCAGGTTCATGCCCAGCCAGTGAGTATTGGTGAAGATGTGGATTTAGACGCGATCGCTGCTCAAACTGCTGGGTTTTCTGGCGCAGATCTTGCCAACTTGGTGAATGAAGCGGCGCTGATGGCAGCCCGTCACAATCGGCAGGCAGTGTTGATGGCTGATTTCAAAGAAGCGATCGAGCGGGTGATAGCAGGATTGGAGAAGCGATCGCGAGTGCTTACGACCTTGGAGCGGCAAACTGTGGCATATCACGAAGTCGGTCACGCGCTTGTGGGTGCCTTGATGCCCGGTAGTAGCAAGGTTTCCAAAATTTCCATCGTGCCGCGTGGTTTAGGAGCGCTGGGCTACACTCTCCAAATGCCAGAGGTCGATCGCTTCTTGCTGCTCGAAGATGAATTGCGGGGACAACTGGCGACGTTGCTGGGTGGGCGATCGGCAGAAGAAATTATCTTTGGCAAAGTTTCCACCGGAGCGAGTGACGACATTCAAAAAGCGACGGATTTAGCTGAAAAAGCGATTACCCAGTACGGGATGAGCGCCACCTTGGGACCCGTTGCTTTTGCCAAAAACTCTGCCCAATTTCTAGAAGGCAGCAGCGATCGCCGAGCGATTAGTTCGGAGGTTGCCGTAGAAATCGATCGCCAAGTCAAGCAGTCTATCGACAAAGCCCACGACATGGCATTGTCAATTTTGCAACTCAATCGCAGCTTATTGGAGTCTGCAACTCAAGTTTTGCTGGAAACAGAGGTTTTAGAAGACGATAAACTACAGGTGATCTTGGCTCAGGTAAAAGCGCCAGCCGGATTAAACGACTGGTTGATGCAAGGTTAATTCAATTAACCAAACAGGCTCAAGTTCAGCGATCGCACCAGTTGTTCAAGCAGCCACAGCCCCGCAACAGAATTTCCGGTGTCGTCCAAGGCGGGACTGTAACACGCGATCGCGCCCTGTTTGGGGATGACCGCTAGCAACGCCCCACTCACGCCGGATTTCGTCGGCACCCCAACCTGCACAGCAAATTCACCCGATGCTTCATACAATCCACAGGTGAGCATCAGCGCATTCACTGTCCGCTGATCAGCCGCCGTTGTGGTTTTGGAGGCAGCTAGCAGCAGTCCGAGACCCGCCAAATCGACCACTGTGCCAGACAAACAGCAAATGTGATTGTAGGTATCTAGTGCGATTCCAATCGAGTTTAAGTAGCCTGACTGTTTGAGCAACTGAGCGATCGCCCGATTCGTTTCATTCCCAACTGATCGCACCGATGCCAGCATTGCTTCATCTAGCATTAATTGTGCGCCCGAAGCCTGATTTAGCCAGTGTCGCAATGCTTCACAGCGATCGCTGCCATTTCTTCCAGGAAGTAGGTCGGCAAGGGCGATCGCGCCACTATTAATCATCGGATTGCGAGGAAAGCCATCATCCTCAGCTAACTGCGCTAAAGAATGAAACACCTGATCCGATGGACGCTTGCCAACACGACAAAAAACGGTCTGTTTCCCAAGCTTTTCCAGTAAAAACAGCAGCACAAACGGTTTGATCACGCTCATAAAGGCAAAACGGTATGAGGGTTCACCTGCTGAGAAACTCTGCCCATTGGTTGCTTGAATTCGTACTGCAACGCGATCGCGATTCACCTCTGCTAGCCGAGGAATATAGTCAGGAATGCGCCCTGTGTGTGCGATCGTTTTTGCCTCAGCAACCCAGCGATCTAACTGGGTCTGAGTCAATAGTGTGAATCCAGTCATCCTTGCCCAAGCCGTTTGAGATAGAACGATTAAATTGCCCTAAGAACCGAGAAGCGGTCGTCCTTCTACCGCCATGCGGAACCGCTCAACTTCATCACTAAACCCGATCGGCAACACTGTCTCCACATTTTCATGCGGGTTTGGAATAATCACCCAAGTTTCTACGGTGCCGCCCTGAACCTTGCTAGCAGCTTCTAAGCCTGCTTCTACTGCTCGTTTCACTTCCGACACATCACCCCGAATATTCACCGTAAAACGCGCACTTCCTGCCCGGAGATAGCCTACCAACGTAATTCGTCCAGCTTTAACCATGGCATCGGCAGCAGCCAACACAGCCGGAAATCCTTTTGTTTCAATCGATCCAACCGCTTGCGGCATTCCAAATCTCCTAATGCAAATTCAACACTGTGTAAAAACTGAAAACCTGTTTATCCACCGACTTATCTTCTACGTTCCAGCACCATCCTGGCTTTAACTTGGTTGTCACATGCGGAATCGCTCAACCTGGTCAGTGAAATCAATTGGCAGCACCGACTCCACGTTTTCAGGAGGGTTAGGAATGATGTAGTGAGAGACTAGCTTGCCACCCGGTGGAGTCGTGTCTGCCGCTGCGATACCCGCCTCCATTGCCCGATGCACTTCTGCTGTTTTTCCGCGTACGGCAACCAAAAATTCTGCCCGTTCTGCCAAACCAAAGTAGACCAATGTTACGCCCGCAGACTTAACCAGTGCATCCGCAGCGGCAAGTGCTGGAGGAAACCCATCCGTTTGAATCACGCCCACAGCAAGTGGCATTCAATGCTCCTGAATCTAGTTAGCACAAGACTCATTCTACGCGCCTTCCTGCCATTTATAGTTGAAATGCTAGATGGCTTCAGTTTTAGAAAGATTGCTTAGGTGGTTTCTAACAAACTAATGAACCGTAAGGGCAGGTTTTGTAAGTAGTTAGACGAAATCAATTACACAGCAAAGTGGCTAAGAAGCTAGATTTACCCGAAGCTGGTGTGAAAATAATTCTGTCGGACTACGTTAGTTGATTTGCTGGTAGACCCATTTCAGCTTGGATAAACTTGCCTTACCTATTATCCCTCGATCGCCCCAGTAGGCTGACTATAAAGAATTTGCTCAGTAATGACAGTGAAATTTGCGTCTACCCAAATGAGGGAAGCTTGCAAAACACTGCCGTTGCGTAGGTAAACAAGCGAAAAATTGCGTTGTCGATCGCTATCAGTTTGAATGATGCGGGGAACGGCGGCAGCATTCAGGTAGACAGTTGCGTCTGGGCTAACGAGGAGCGGTGTACGGAGTGATTCTTTGGTATGGCGCAGGTGGTGATGCATATGACCAAACGTAACCAGAGGAATAGATTTGCCTTGTTGACGCACCTGGTCGATCGCGGCTGCAAAATCGGGATCGCCATGATCGCCGCCAATCGGTTGCCAATCTTTACCACAGGGATCATCCGGGCGATCGCCCAATCCGAGTGGTCCACAATGCCCCAGAAAGATGATCGTGTTGTGGGCTGCTTGGTTGGCAGCGGTCACCATGTGGGCAGTTGATTGAGCAAAATTATGAATGCCGTAGCGGGCTTGATAAAATTCGGGGTTTTTCCAATCTGAGCCACCCCAGCTAAAGGGACGTGCGCCGACAACGGTTAAGTTCAGATTCGGAAAATCTCGTTTGCCATAGCCAACATGCAGATCGCCCAACAACTCAAGCTGTTGCTGAACGCGGTCTTCTTGGGTGCGATCGTAGGGACATTTTTGCTTGCCCCAAGATGAGGCGCTGTACCAAGCATCATGATTTCCTAAAATCACTGCTTTAGGGATGTCTAACGCCGCGATCGCCCGAACGACCTCAACAGCCTCATTGCCAAAGTCGCCCACAAATAAGGCTAGATCAATTCCAAGCTGTTGCAATGCCAATCCATCAGCGGCTTCCCACTGATCATGAACGTCTCCAATTACAGCAATCTTGATTAACTCTGGAGGCTGCTTTTCATCTGTACCGGGCATTACGGTTGCCGATGTATGCAATTTTTCATTCATACTGCATTCATACTGCGCTGTTAAAGGGTCATCTCTCCAGTTTCCCCTATTCGTTCCACAGAATGCCATCTCACTATGGATTACTGCGATCGCAGTAGTCAGCAGCCAATTCGCCAACTCGCTAATCTGATACGCTGTCTCAATAAAAGGAAGACGTTTTCTATCAGATTTCGCAAACGCCTGCAAACTTGGCATAATCTCTTGTCATGCAACTTTCTCCGTTAATTAGTCACCTGTTTACTCAAGTACGGAAGTTTCCAGCCCATCTTTGGATTGGTCTGATTGTTTTGTTGCCTCTTGGTACTGGGGGGCTTGGAATTTGGCTTCTAAGCAAAATGGATGATGTGGAATGCCAAACGGTTTGGTTATCGCCTCTAGCGACAGAATCAACACGGCTGTATTGCGCTCAAGTGACTGCCGATCGCCGCACCGCAACCGACTTAGCAGAAGCGATTAAACTAGCAGACTCAATTTCGTTGGGTCACCCGCTTCGTCAAGATGGCGATCGCTTAATTCAACAATGGTCTAATCTGTTGCTGGAATTGGGTGATGCGGCGTTCCAAAATGGCAAGCTAGAGGATGCCATTACCTTACTTGAATCTGTTCCAGACAGTACAAAACTGCACAGTTCCGCAACCCAAAGAATAGAGCAATGGCGGACAACTTGGAAGCAAGCTGAAGACATTTTTCAAAAAGTACAGGATGCGATCGCGACTGATGATTTAGTCATCGCCTTTGCCGAAGCCCGAACGCTGTTAAAAATTGACAATGAATACTGGCGAACTACGCGATTTCAAGAGGTTGTCAACCAAATTCAAACGGCTAAAGAAAATAAAAGCGCTCAAGCAGCCACAGATCGAAAGAAGAAAATTGCTAGTAGTCCGTTTGAAAACCTACGTCCTCTGACTACCAATGAATTAATGTCTCGCTGGCAAAAAGAACAAGATCAAGAAGCTAGTAACTATCTAAGGAAAGCGCGATCACTCGCCGCAACAGGAGAAGTTCATCGTCTCCGAGATGCGATCGGTGAAGCCCAAATGGTTCTATCCGGCAGCGCTGAATATACCCAAGCTCAGCAGTTAATTAAAGACTGGAGCAACCAAATTGAAACGATTGAAGATCGCCCTGCCCTAAATCGAGCCATCACACTCGCCCGCAAAGGTGATATTGCCTCCCTCGAAGCCGCCATCACCGAAGCAAACAGGATTTACTTTGGACGGGCACTTTATCGTGAGGCGCAAGCCAATATTGATCAATGGTCAGCACAAGTTCGCCAACTCTACGATCGCCAGTATGCTCAAGAACTACCGCCCAACACCAAGCCCCCTGCGCGCGATTCAAGCTTTTATCAAGTTCCGCTAAGCCCTAGCCCCATTCCTGCTCTAGAGCGCAATGCTAACTAAAAATCTAATTCCGCTAATTCTGCTGGTCTTCGTACCGATTTCGATCGCGGCAGACTGGCTAGAGTGGGGTGAAACTGCCGTTTTTTTTACCTCTGCTTTCGCCATTATTCCTCTTTCTATTTGGCTGAGTACGGCAACTGAAAAAGTTGCAGTCGTTACAGGACCAACTCTCGGCGGATTGGTCAATGCTTTCTTTGGCAACGCCACGGAGTTAATTATTGCATTGGTTGCCCTCAAGGAAGGACTAGTGGATATTGTTAAAGCCAGTATTACAGGAACCTTGCTTAGCGATTTGCTGCTCCTCATGGGGCTTGCCATGCTAGCAGGCGGGATACGCTACAAAGAACAAACCTTCCAACCCATTCTGACGCGAGTTAACGGCTCGTCAATGACTTTGGCAGTTGCCGCGATCGCCCTGCCTACCTTAGTAATTTATACCTCCAATGTAGTAGATGAAGTTGCTATTCGTAATCTTTCGCTGATTACTGCTAGCGTCTTGATAATTGTGTATGGATTAACATTGTTGTTTTCTTTAGGCACCCACAGCTTTCTATACGATGTGGGCGTTGCAGACGAAGATCCGGTTTTAGAAGAAATGTCACCCACTGAGCAGCGATCTAAACTGATTATCTGGATTGTGGTGCTGCTAGCCACGACGATCACTGTGGCATTTGAATCGGAACTGTTTGTAGGGGTAGTGGACACTGAAACCGAGCGTTTAGGACTTACGCCCCTATTTACCGGTGTGATTTTGCTGCCATTAATCAGCGACGTGGCGGCATTTGTGACCGTCATCCGTATGGCAATCAAAAACAAAATGGATTTAACGGTCGCCACGGCAACAGGGGATAGCTTGCTAGTTGCCCTATTTGTTGCCCCAGTATTGGTGTTTGTAGGGCAGTTTATTTTTAACCAGCCAATTGATCTTAACTTCAGCCCATTTCAAGTCGTATCACTAGCGATCGCCGTTGCTATCACTAACGTCATCACCTCCGGTGGGCGCTCCAACTGGCTTGACGGTATCCTCCTCCTTGCCGCCTACATCATTCTCAGCGTCGCCTTTTACTACCATCCTGCCTAAATCTAGGAAAACTTTCAAAATTAAGAGATACCGACGCAAGCATCAAAATATTTGAATAAAACAAGAATAAGTGGAGGGGGTTGACAGGGAGGTAGAGAGGGGGGTATCTTAGTAAAGC
>NZ_JBFPDP010000068.1:0-21073 GCF_040830845.1 Sivoneniella epilithica UHCC 1019 | reverse complement strand
CAAGTTTAGTAAAACTCATGCCTCTAGTTTTAAGGACTGTCTTATTTTGCCTTATCCTCTCCCTGCGTAAGTCCTGTAAGTAACTATTTTCTACTTTATCCGAACCCACAGAAATTTAACGCACGATCCACGCGTCCTAAGCGGTCGTTATTCAGATGCTCCGGTACCACGCCTTCTCCCAACAAATGCTCCGTTGCTTTGCCCGCAAAGAATTGCTCAAATAGATACAGTGGGGCTGATACAAGCCCTAAACCATTCAAAATCATAGCTTTTACTGCCACTCCTAGACTCATCCGTTCTCGTGGGTCTTCGTCTAGGTGTTGATTGATCTGCTCCACAATCCCCAACTCGTCTACCAAGCCAGCAACGATGCCCAGATGATCCAGATTCTGCACTATCAACTCGTTGCTCATACCGCACCCCCTTGCGTATCTGCCTTTAGAAAATTATGCGGCTAATTCCCTCTGTGACACTTTAAGGGGCGGAATGTCGGCTGTATCCAGCAATAATCCGATCCAACCAACGCACTACAAAGCGTTGGAATGGGAATCAACGTATGAGTAGCTGCGACAAGGCTCAGGTAACTGAGAATACCAAGGCTAGGTGGGCAGTCGATCAGGATGAAATCGTAGGAATCTAGGAATGGAGCTAAAGTTTCCTTTAAACGAAGATCTCGCATATCGGTCACAACTAATTCCAATTCAGCCGCACTAAGCCTCAAATTAGCTGGAGCCAGATCCATGCCATGTCTAGAACACTACCTACTACTCTTTACTGTTTAATTCCATGCACTTGCTATATCAGAGCGTAACTTCTATCTCAGCAAGGTTCTGCAAACTATTACAGTTAACCAGGCGTGCTTCACAGATTTATATATATATCAGAAATTCAAGTTAAAAATTTTGCCATCTACCATCTTGAAGTAAGGAGAACTGACTGAGAGCAAGATTTTCCACGCCCAAACAATATCTAAAGAAAGTTTTGACGCTTACCCGAAGCATCAGAAGATTGCAGAAAGATTTCTAACAAACTGGCTTAAGTCAAGACTGGTATCAAGGGGAAAATCAGATGGAGCAGGAAAAGACGGCTTTATATGGATATTTCAACTTTCTACCTGTTTTCAGCCCCAGAATCAGCCTATTTCAGTCTCTCAATTCACAAAAATGTTTCCAACACTGCCTTTCAGAAGATAATGAATAGCCTGCAAAATTCTGATTTGCACTATTTATATTTAGAGCGATTGTACTACTTCACCTTTTCAAAAAAGGAATTCCGATTAGGTTTAACGAATATCGAGTTTAAAAACAAGAAACCACATTTAGAAGTTTGATGGCTTAAAGCTCAAGAAAGGGATTACGATATTTACAATCTCAAGATTGCAACTTTCAATGCAGGCACTTACAATCTTGAGATTGTAAATACTGTCTAGCCCCTCAAACATAGACACGGCAAGCTTTACGAGGAATTTTATGGGTAAGATCCTGGTTATTTTGAACGGTAAGGGAGGAGTGGGCAAAACCACTACATCTTTCAATATTGCAGCCGTCTTTGCCGAAAAAAACCGTGTGCTTTTGGTCGATTCCGATTCACAAGAAAGTGCAACATGGTGGGCACAACAGGGAAATCAGAACTTTGAAATTGCAACAGAGACTGATCCTAATGTCTTGAGGCACTTAAAAACAGTCGAGGACTATGACTTGATTGTTTGTGATACCCCACCTCACCTTGATAGCAAAACATTCACAACGCTTATCCATACTGGAGATTACATTGTTCTCCCGACTCCTCCTGCCCCTTTAGATATACAAGCTTTAATTACAACCATTCAACTTGCTATCCATCCAGTAGGAGTTCCGCATCGAGTCTGTCTCACAAAAGTTGATCCTCGTAGCATAAATGAAGCAGTGGCAGCTCAAAACACCTTTATGGAAGCTGGAGTGCCTGTCTTTAACACTTTTATTAGAGCCTACAAAGCTCATGAACGTGCCCCTCTCGATGGGCTTCCCATTATTCAATGGAAAGGGAAGAACGGGACAGAAGCTGCTTCAGATTACCGAAGACTTGTAAAAGAATTGACCGAATTGAAGGAGTGGAACTAATGGCACAAAAGCGTAACCTAACCGACCTAATTCGCCAAAATGCATCTGGATTTTCTTCTTCTCCAATTACGCAAACAGTCGCTCCAACAACTGCTTTCAATGAGGAGTTGAATCAAAAAATCCAAGACCTTGAGCGTGAAGTGCTTGAGCTTAGACAACAAGCAAGCACCGACCAAGAAAAAGAGTTTTTAGAACAACAGATTCAGGATTTGACTAAGCAATTAGCCGCTGTTGGTGGTGAGCATATTGTTAAAATAGATCTTATTGATCCTGATCCAAATCAACCAAGAACCATTTTCCCGCGCGCGCTTATTGAAGAGCGAACAGAGAGTTTAAAGCGAAATGGACAAATTTCTCCAATCATTCTCATTCCTCAAGAGAATGGTAGATATCGGTTATTTGATGGAGCCGTTCGACGGCTATCAGGACCAAAGTCCGGTTTAGTGACTCTGCGTGCAGTACTTCTTCCGCATCACGAGTCCTTAGACGCTGCGACTCGTTTTGAACAACAGTTTGTCACAGGGAAAGACACTGAAAAACTTCATGACTTAGATGTCGCGAATGGACTCGTTCGTATTATCTGTAGCCGTCATCCTCACCTTGAGGAAAAGCAAATTGACTTTCCTAAAATCCTCAACAACGTCGTTTATCAAATCAGAAAATCTGGCAAATTGAAGGAATTAACCAAGATGGTAAATAAGCCAATCGAGCAGCAAAGAGGGTGGCTCGACAGTCTTGGACTAGAGTCATCAGAAGGCAGAGATATTCTGGAGATATTACTTGATCGCCAGTTTAACCCAGCTTCAATTTCAGCGAATGTCTTTCCACTCCTTTCAATAACCGACGATCTTAAAGCTGTGGTTCAAGAGACAGGACTCAGTTCTGGCAAAATCATGGCAGTGAGTAAAATAACTGCTGAAACTCTAAATACTGATGAAACGGATGCTAAACAAGTTCGCTCACAAGTTGCTTATCGCATTGCAGAGGAAGAGCTTACTGAAAAAGAAACAAACGACCTTATCCGAAAAACAATTCAGGAATACAACCCCGCAGCAAAACAACCAGACCAGATCGCAGAAAAATCGGTAAAGACGGTCAAACAAATCCAGAACATTAAATTAGATGAATTCAAAACTGATCAACTAAGAAGCATCCGAGAGTCCTTACAAGAACGTATTAGGGAGATTGACCAGCTTCTTGAGGGCAAATAGCTTAGATTCCTACTGGTGCTAAGAGCGAACTCAAAAAAGGACTGGCAGCTATTTAGGCGTTGCTGGAGGAGGAAGAAATATGAGCTTGTCTGGAGACTGACTCAAACAAGTATTCGTGTTACTTTAATTCAAGATAGAAAGTAACACGAATACCATGCCGCCAATCAACGACTTGCAAAGTCAGTTGTCGTCTTTAGAGACAGAGTTGGAAGCCGTAAAGGGGACCGGGGATTATCTTGTCGGAGTCCGAATTGAGCGATCGCCTGCGGGTGGCTCAGCTTCCATTGCAGCTAAAGAGACCTGTAAATATGCAAGGCTACGGGCAGGCAGAGGCAAACTTCTTCCTAACGGAAAAAAGAGTCTCTACATTCCCGTTGAAAAAATTGCTCAGTACGAGGCAGCCTGCGATCGCGGTAAACAAGTACAGCAGCTTGAACACCGAATTGAACGCATCAAAACTCAAATTTGGAAGACTGAGCAGTCCCAGTATCAACCTTGGAATGGTAAAAGTCGCAAAGGGCGAAATGCCCGGAAGCCGAATCTGCCTGTTCTCAATCAATCAGTTAAGGTGGTTGAGGTTAATCCACCGTTGCCACCAACCGCTCCTGCCGCCATCCTGGTTCTGTATCGCCAATCTCCCAATACCCCAGTTCATGCTGTGGCAGCGGAGGTCTGGAAGGGAAGTCAAAAAATAGCTGAAGTCAAGCCTGTACACTGTATGGGAATGAGAGCTGATAAAGTTGCCGAATATATTAAACAACTCCTAACATCCCTGAATCAGCAGTTTGCAGTCACTAAGTTTGAGGATGTGGTGAAGGAAGTTCCAGTTCAGCATTGCCCTGTTATTCCCTGTCCGTTGAAGCTTACAGTCCCGGTACAATGAAGCAATTCCTCCGTTGAGTCGATGCCAGTAGAACAGATAGAATCGGATTTAGAGTTGGCGATGCAACAGGCGATCGCTGATCCGAGTTCTGCCAATTTACATCAACTCCTAGGTAGGCTAGAGCAAGCGCTGATTGATTTACCCCAAGAATCTCAGTTACAAGTTGCAGGTACTATCCTGGCTCAACTCGTTGATATTTATGCCTCCCGTGCCAATTGTTTGCTAGAAGAATGGGAGGAAAAGTACAATCCTGCCCAAGGTGAGCCAATTCTGACGGCTAAGTTGCTGCATGAAGTCCTGCGGCAAACTATGACGTTGAATCTGGATGAAGTTCTAGAAGATGCTCCATCATGGCAAGAGAATCCTTCGCCATCAGATTCCGTTGTAGGTGCCGTTGATCAGAGCAACCTGCTAGAGTTTTTAGCCCAAATGGAGCAAGAACAAGCTAAGCAAGACGCGCTTGCCGTTGCCCATGATGAAGATATTTCTGCCTGGATAGGGAAAATCTCGCAATGGATGAACGAGCATCAGAACAAGGACGTTTCCCTGTTTGAACTCCAGCGATCGCTCCAGATGCCGTTTATCGAAATTTGGTTGGCACTGCTGCTAGGAGGATACGTGATTGAACAACGGGGCGATTTCTACCAGACTGAAGGGGTTTGGGTGAAGGCTAAAAAGCCCAAAAATATTTGACCGAGGCATTCAATCCACTTTCCTGCAATGTGTCTCCAATCCGAGGAACATTGATTAATGGCACCCCGTAGCTGAGATTGACCATCCAGTTTCCCCATGTCCACTGCACACCTAGCCCCAAAGATGCCAGAGTATTACGGTCAAATCCAATGTCCCGGTTACTCCATACATATCCAACATCGAAGAATGGAATTAGCTGCAATTCCATTGTTTGGGTTGAAACAATGGGGAAATGAAGCTCCAATGACCCCACAGCACCGTTATCACCCAATCGGGCATCTTGTCGATAGCCTCTGACAGTGGAAGACCCTCCAATGCTGAATTGCTCCAGGGGAACTAACAGGCGATCGGCAAACTGAAGATCAGAGCGAAGCAACAGGTAGGGACGTGAACCCAACCGCTGCAAGAATGCTACCTGCCCTCGCCAAACGAAGAAGCGGCTGTCTGGTGGAGAATTCGTTGTTGCACCCAGGACATCTAGCCCAAAACTAAACTGCGATCGCACAAGTAAAACCTGACGATTGCTCCGCTGAGTATATTCCTGAAATACTCGTAGCGCTGAGATTCGCGTCTTGCCACTGTCATCCGCTCCAGCAGAAAGGGGAAAGTCTACGCCTAAAAGTGAGGTGTCGCTCTCCAAACGAGAAGCCGTAATGCCGATCGCAAACTCTTTGAATGACTGAGCCGTGGCAGTTCTGATAATGGGTTGGCGGAAGGTTAATTCATAAATACGTGAATTTCCTTGAATGTCAAACTCATCAAACGGCTCTTCAATCACCCGACTGAAAAGGGTGCTGTATCGAAAAGAAACGGTTGCATTACGCGGGCTGACCGGAATGGTGTAGTCAAGATCCACTTCACTGCTGCCATTGGTATTAGCATAGCCAACTTGCAATTCATCTCTTAGTCCTAGCAAATTTGCTTGCGTTAGCTGAACCCGCCGCTCAAGCGTCCCAACCGTCGGAGAACGCCGATTATTAAGTTCCGCTATGGCTCTAAACGTTGGGGCAGGTTCCACGGTGATGGTCAGAACATTCAAACCTGGCTGGCTACCAGATTCCAACTTTCCAGAAATCGACAGAATGAGTGGATCTAACTGAAGCAGTCGCAAGGCTTCAAGTAGTTTCTTCTCATTCAAGATTGGATTAGCGGCGCTCTCCAATCTGGGTCTAATGTATTTCGCCAAACGGTGCGAAGCCGTTCCCCCATTGGGGTAATCGCTGTCCGTAATATCAATACGCTCTAGTTTCCCTTCAACAATCTGGATGGTCACCACACTACCTTGAATCTGAACCGACTCATTTCCTTCAATTGGGATAAAGGCGGCAGATGTAATATATCCCCGATCAACATAAAGTTGGGTGATGGCAGAGCGAACCTTGAATAACTCAGAGAAGGTGATTCGCCTACCCCTAAAGGGAGCGGTGATGGCATCAAGATCTTGATCGCTCACTATCGTGTTGCCCTGGTACTCAAATCGAGCAACTTCAATAGTGTCTTGAGATTCTAGTGGCTCTGATGGTAAGAGTGGCTGGGGCGATGGATCGAGAGGAGGGGAGTGCGGAGTGGGGCGCGGCAGATCTGGTGTTGGAATCGGTCTGGGTAGAACAGGAGATGGCAGTTGGGGTGTCACATTGGGAACTTGAGCGTTAGCGGGAACGCCTGCTGGTAATAAGCCAAGGATGAGAACAGCGAAAAGATAACGATTCAAAACTGACTGAAACTCAGGAACGTTCAGTATTTTTTAAGGCAAAATGGCACCTAAAAAATATATCTATAGAAGTAATTTCGTACTTTCACCAAAGAGAAATTAACAACCGTAGGATTAATATCCTGCTGCCTGCCCTGCAGATTTTCGAGGGTCGTTCACCCCGTGAAAGGTCGATTCTTGATCAATCAAAATTGATTCGGCAGCTCCCCAGGTTGGGATAGGCACAACCCGATAGCCTTTTTCCCATAGCGATTGCACAACGGCTGGCTCAAGGGCAAAGGGTTCTGTCACCACCACATTGGGAAGTCCTTGATAGTGAATGCGGGGTGAGGCAACGGACTGTTCTACCGTCATGCCAGAGTCCACTACATTGCTCACAACCTGTAGGATCGTCGTGGAAATTGTAGGACCCCCTGGGCTACCTGTCACAATCTGGGGCTTCCCGTCTTTAATCACCAGGGTAGGAGCCATGGAACTGAGCGGACGTTTGCCAGGAGCGATCGCGTTTGCGTTTCCTTGAACAAGCCCAAACTGATTGGCAGACCCTGGTTGCGTGGCAAAGTCATCCATCTCGTTATTGAGGAAAAATCCGGTCTTGCCTGCAATCACCTCCGCCCCAAACAGAGAATTAATCGTGTAAGTGACTGAAACGACATTTCCAAACCGATCAGCCACTGAATAATGCGTGGTGTGTTCCCCCTCAGGGTCAGCGTACAGTTGCCTGGGAGACGTTGCTTTATCGGGTTGAATTTGTTGCCGAACTTGAGCGGCATATTTGGGAGAAAGTAGCCTATCAACCGGGTTCTGAACAAACTCTGGATCTCCAAGATATTTGTTGCGGTCAGCGTAAGCAAATAGCATGGTTGAAAGAAACCAATGCACACTCTCAGTAGATCGAAAATCCTTTGGCTTCAGTGAATAGCCATTCAGAGTCGTTAGCATCTGGCAGACGGTCACTCCGCCCCCTGGCAGTGGAGTAGTTAGAACCGTGTAGCCTCGATACTGACAGCGCAACGGTTTTGATTCAGAAACAGAGTAAGACTGAAAATCTTGCAGCGTCAGAATTCCCCCATGAGCGTTGCTTTCTCGCACCACTTCTGCCGCAATAGAGCCGCCGTAAAATGCCTGCGGTCCCTGTTGGGATATTTGCTTCAACGTCTGTGCCAAGTCAGTTTGTACCAGGCGATCGCCCACTTCAAAAGGCTTGCCATTTTTCAAGAAGATCGCTGCAACATTGGGTTGCCCTGAGAACTTGCGAGTATTCTTTTTCAGAATGTCAACATCGCCTGCTTGTAAAACGAATCCATTCTCAGCAAGTTTAATCGCAGGAGCCATCACCTGCTGCCGGGTCATGGTTCCATAGGTTGTTAGCGCCTGATCCAATCCTGCAACCGACCCCGGCACCCCGATTGCCAGATAGCCTTTTCTAGAGAGATCGGACTGCACCTGACCTTTCTCGTTCACATACATCTGGGAATGCGATCGCAAAGGCGCTTTCTCGCGGAAGTTAATCACCGTCTCTTTGCCATTCGCTTGACGGATCAGCATGAAGCCGCCACCGCCCAGGTTGCCGCAGCAGGGGTAGGTTACCGCCAGGGCATAGCCGATCGCGACAGCGGCATCTACCGCATTTCCGCCTGATTTAAGGATGTCTACCCCAACAGATGAGGCTTCCTGTTGCTCGGTTACGACCATTCCACGCTTGCCTGTTACCTCACGAGTGGAGTATTTCTGATCCTGGCAGGCTGGCGACTGCTGACAGAAAAGCCAGCTTCCGACTTGATAGACATGGGTTAGGGGACGATAGACACTTCGACCCATCAGCATATCGGCACCAATGCCCAGAGTCAGTAATAAGACGGCTCCTCCACACAGTCGAAGGCACCGTTTCCATGAACGTTTCCGTTGCTTTGGCGGGTGATTTTCGGGTTCTCTCTGTCGAAGGTTAGACATGAGTTGTCGCTTGTTGCTCGTACTGTTAAAAGAATGTTCAATCTCTGTGATTTCCTACCGCTATGCAGACGAAACCCACGGCGTTCGGATTACTCTTAATCAAAGGATTGGGGAGACTCATCATTTATTTGGGTTTCAGTGCCCCCGCGATCGCCCAAATTGTTCCGGACGCAACGCTTCCTGTGAATTCTACCGTCACACCGAACTGTAGCAACTGCACCATCGACGGCGGATCTGTTCGTGGGGGGAATTTATTTCACAGCTTCAGCCAATTCTCAGTCCCAACGGGCGGCTCCGCTTACTTTAATAACGCCGTCAACCTCCAGTCAATTATTAGCCGTGTGACTGGCACCGATGCATCCACGATTGATGGGCTGATGCGGGCGAATGGTATGGCGAATCTAATTTTCATCAATCCCAATGGCATCACCCTGGGACCGAATGCAAGGCTCAATATTGGCGGGTCGTTTTTAGCCAGCACTGCCCAAAGCGTTCGATTTGCCGATGGAGTCGAGTTTAGCGCCACCAACCCCCAGGCAGCACCATTACTCACCAGCAGCATTCCAGTTGGGCTAGGATTCCTCAATCCAGGACCGATTCAGGTGCAAGGGCAGGGACATTCCTTAATCGGTCCAACTTTTCTGACCCCTCCAATTGGATTGGGAACCAATCCCGGACTCACCGTCAGACCAGGACGGACATTAGCAATCATTGGAGGTGCTGTGACACTGGATGGTGGGGTGTTGAATGTTCCCAGTGGACACGTCGAAATTGCGGGTGTGGGAAATGGAACGGTTCGCCTTGTGCCCAGCTTGACCGGGTGGCGGTTCAACTATGGACAGACGCACAGCTTTAACGACCTGTTGATCACCAATCGCTCCCTCGCAGATACCACGGGATTCGGCGGCAACTCACTCAACTTACAAGGGCGTAACATCCTGCTCGATCGCGGTTCAGTGCTGATTGGTCTGAATGGCGGAACCATTGCCTCTGGCGCATTTACACTCAACGCCACAGAATCAATCACCGTTAGTGGCACTGATCCAATTGCTCGGATTCCAGGCGGCATTATCAATGCGACGGCTGGTAGGGCACCGGGCGGCACGATCGAAATCTCCAGTCCAAATTTGAAGTTGGAAGCGGGTGGATTGATTGTCACCGAAACGTTTGGGGCAAACCCATCAGGCAATATTCGGATTCAGGTTCCTGGGACATTTCAAGTGGATGGAACCTCGCCCCGCGATCGCCGTGTGCAAAGTACCCTGGTTTCGTTAAGCCTGGGAGAAGGCAGAGCCGGAGACGTTCAGATCGACACGGGAACTCTCCGAATCACTAATGGGGGCTTTTTGGAGTCTGCTACTTATGGCAGGGGTGAGGGTGGCGATGTTTGGGTGAATGCAACTTCAGGCGTTGAGCTAAATGGGGTAGCAAGACCGTTTCTCCAGCCCAGTCTCTTGGGATCATCGACGCTCGGAACGGGCAATGCAGGCTCTGTCACGATTAAAACGCCGACATTAACGGTGCTCAATGGCGGTCGCCTTGACTCATCGACTCAAAGCAGTGGTTCGGCAGGCAGTGTATTTATTACCGCAGATCGATCTGTCACTGTGTCTGGAGCAGTGCCAGAATCTCGCAATCCCAGTTTGATTAGTTCTGCGGCTGCGATCGTTGACCCTTCGCTCCAGCAACTTTTTGGGTTGCCACGAATTCCGACAGGGGCGGCTGGCAACGTCACCATCAATACGCCTCAACTCACGGTTAGGGATGAAGGGCAAGTGAGTGTCCGCAATGAGGGGGTTGGGGATGCGGGTAGCCTGATCATCAACGCGAATCGAGTTGGAGTTTTATCCAATGGCGCAATCACGGCTCAAACCAACCGTGGGCAGGGGGGAAATATTCAAATTACTTCCAGAACACTAATTCTTCGGCAGGGAGGAAGCATCGTTGCAGCGGTCAGTGGCACGGGCAATGGGGGTAACATCACCATCGCCAGCGATTTAATTGCTTTATTGGAAGGAAGTCGAACCAGTGCCAATGCAAACCAGGGTTCAGGTGGGCGGATTTTTATCAATGCCCAGGGAGTATTTCTATCTCCTGACAGCTTGATTACCGCTACGTCTGCATTAGGATCGCAGTTCAGTGGAATTGTTCAGATCAACACCCCCGATATTGATCTATCGCGGAGCGGCGTTCAAGCGGTTCCGTCTCCAGCAGTTCCCGAAGTGGCGGTAACGTGCGGTGGCGGTAGCACTGCCAATGCCAACAGCTTTACCATCAGTGGGACAGGAGGAATTCCAACCAACCCTGACGAGTTTTTAGGGAGCCAAGGGGGATGGAGAGACCCAGAGCAAACGCAATCCCAGAGCAGTACAGCACCTTTGGGTAAAGGGCAAGCGATCGTGGAGGCTCAAGGTTGGGAAAGAACCTCCGCCAAAACGGTTCGTTTCGCTGTTACACCTGGTGCGTCAAGTTCTTACTACTCTGATGCATCAACTGGGTGTGTGAAACGGTGATAGAGGATAGTCATGACTTCACGGGAACCAACCTCCTTTTTCTGCATGGTTAAGTTTTTTACCATGCAGAAAATTCCTGCTTTTTTCCACTGCCTAACGTCTGCGACTTTTAGCCTTGCCCAAAGGCTGTTGCTTAGCGTTTAGAATCGGGGCTTTACCGGATTGTTCACTTTTCAACTCTCCAAACTTGGGACTCCAAAAGCCTTTCGACGTTTGGAAATAGACTGCCCCTTCATGCTTTTTCTGTTGCCGTGCTTTCACATCCGAACAGCGCAGCATCACCTTTGACTGCCCGTCCTTCTGGTAACCGTATTCCTCCAATGGTTTCTTGCAGACTGGACAGGCATACTCGGTTAATTTTGCGGGAGAATCTTTCGATCGCTCCGACATTGCACACGGCTGTTCCCAGGTTGAAGTGCGATCGCTCCAAAACAAAACCGATTCACAGCCCTGGCACTTGAGAAAGAAACCCTTCTTGACCTTCTTAGAAGGAAGTTGGATCATCAGCTTTTGACACTGAGGGCATTGGGTATCCGAAACTTCAGGAGTCTTCCTGACTGGAGCTTCACTGGCATAGTTGGGAATCACCTTCCGTGCCTGCTCTAATGCTGGAGCAAAATAGTCACGATTCCAACGAGTCAGCCACTGCTCCCAACTCAATTCGCCACTGGCAATCTGATCCAGTGACGCTTCCATCTCTGCCGTGAACCCAACATCGACCAACTTTGGTAAGGCTTGAACCAGGAAGAGATCGACCTGCTCACCCACCGCTGTAGGCTGGAGTTTGCTTTTGATAATGCCGACGTACTCCCGTTGCTTCAACGTCTGAATCGTCGGTGCATAGGTGGAGGGACGACCAATCCCCTTTCGTTCCATTAACGCAACAAGTTGAGCTTCGCTATAGCGGGGCAGCGGTTGAGTTTGTTTCTTCTCGTGGGCAGCCCGCTCTAGATGGAGTGACTGCCCCTGCTGCACGATCGGTAACTCGGCATCTTGACCCAGTGAGCGCCAATACTTGGCAAACCCCTCGAACTCAACCACCTGACCTCTCGCCTGCCACTGTACATCCCCGGATTGAGTGACGATGCGGGTCTGCCGGATTCGTGCAGGCTGACAAAGCGATGCGACGGTGCGCTTCCAAATCATCACATAGAGAGAAAAAGTATCCGCATCCAGTTCTGCTTTGAGAGACTCTGATGGACGGTGAACATCCGTGGGTCGAATCGCTTCGTGGGCCTCCTGGGCGTTTTTACCACTCTTGTGCTGAGTCACTTTCTGCGGCAGGTTCGTTGGGTCATGACTGGACAACCAATTCCGCACAGATTGAACAAACTCCGGACTCAAGTAGGTGCTGTCGGAGCGGTGATAGGTGATGATACCTTTTTCATACAGTCCTTGAGCAATCTGCATCGTCTGCTCTGGCGACAATCGCAACTTAGAACCTGCTGCCTGCTGAAGTGTGGAAGTTGTAAAGGGAGCAGGCGGAGTACGATTCACCGTTTTTCCCTCGATACTGACCACTCGATGGGGGTACTGCTGTGCGAACTGGATGAGTAGATCGGCTTCTGCTTCACTTAACACCCGATCCGATTCGGGGGCTTTTTTATCCGCAGGATCAGCCGCATCGTCCACAGTTTCCTCTGTAGATGGGCTACTCCCACCTCGATAGTAAAACGCTCGAAACCCTTCTTTGTAATCCACGTAGCAACTCCAGTAGTCCTGGGGCTTGAAGTTGCGAATCTGCAACTCCCGTTCGACCACCAGATGCAGCGTTGCAGACTGCACTCGCCCGATCGATTTTGCCCCATTGTTGAGCTTCCAAACCAAAGGACTGCCGCGATAACCCACCAGCTTATCTAAGACAGAACGGCAAATCCCAGCATGAACCAGGTTCAAATCCATGGGGCGTGGATGGGCGATCGCGGCTCTAACGGCAGCAGGCGTGATTTCTCGATAGGTAATTCGTTGAACGGTTTTCAATCCTAATGCCTGAGCAATATGCCAGCCAATAGTTTCTCCTTCCCGGTCTTCATCAGTTGCCAGAATAACACTCTGAGCGTGCTTTGCCGCTTCTCGCAATTGGGCGATCGCTTGTTTGCCTCGTGACCCACGCGCTTCCCAACGACATTGTACCTGGTCGCCCACCAGGTCAAACCCTAACTGCTCATCGCCATCATTTGCCAGCTCCCGAATGTGACCACCACTTGCCTGAATCAGATAGTCATCTCCTAAAATTTGACGCAATTTTGATAGCTTACCGGGAGCCTCGATGATAATCAGAGGTTTGCCTTTCGAGTTTCTAGAGTGACTTGTTGCGGAACCAGAACGGTTGTGAGTGGAGGTCGCCATTATTAAAACACTTCCATGCAGTTGTCAGTATTTTAGTGCAAGTGTTCTGATTGAGGTGAGCAGGGGCATAGCAGCCAGGATTGCGGAGTTGAAATCACCTCAAGACTCAAGAAAAGTCGAAGCACGGAAACGCAGACCCATCAGTTGGTCGTAAAGAGGATTCAGTTTGCATAGCGGCGGAATGCTGGCGATCGTTCGACCAAACAGTTTAATTTCGCGGGCAAATGGACAGATTGCAGGGATCAACCAACAAATCAAAGTGGCTGTAAGCCTATCCTGGATTTTCCAGCGATCAAGCCAGTTCTGTAATGGTTTCAACATAGTTCTCTCACGCGGCTGATGCTTTGGTGGCTTTACGCTTGCGGTTTGGTGCTACTTCCGGTGTTTGTGTTTCAACGTCTGGCACTGCCTCAGTTTCTTCTGAACCTGTTTCGCGTTTACCGCCTAAGAGTTCCAAGCGATCTACTCGAATCACAGGCTTGGTTCGTGGAAGCTGGGTTGCTTTGTCTGTCCAACGGTCAATCTTGAGTGCCCCGGTAATCCCAATCAAACTTCCCTTGCGAACGTAGTTCATCGCAACTTCGGCGCGTTTATTCCATAATTCCAATGAGTACCAGTCGGGTTCTTCTGCTTTGGGGCGATTAATTGCCAGCGAAAG
This sequence comes from Sivoneniella epilithica UHCC 1019, assembly GCF_040830845.1. Taxonomy (NCBI): domain Bacteria; kingdom Bacillati; phylum Cyanobacteriota; class Cyanophyceae; order Leptolyngbyales; family Leptolyngbyaceae; genus Sivoneniella; species Sivoneniella epilithica. The sequence continues at coordinate 7,003 of NZ_JBFPDP010000068.1, read as the reverse complement.
ATTGGCGACAACGTTGCCGGACTCCTGGTCTTTGCGGTCTGGATCGCTCCCGACATACCCGACCAACATCACGCTATTGAGCGACTGCTCTGGGGATGCACTTTGAACCCGTAATGCCCGGATGCTCAACCGTGGAATAGTGCGATTTTCGGCAACCGGAACTAGCTCAATTTGGGTCAGCCCTTCGACCAAGACTCGACTGCCAACTGAAAATTGGTTGTAAACCTCTGTTCCTAACTCATTCCAAGCCGTCACAGCTACTGTTTCTCGGACAACTGCATCTCTGCGCTCAAACTGAAATTCCAGGTCAAATTCACAGATGGGTGTTTGATCTTGGGGTGTATGCCGGAGTTCAGCACGGATCAAAGTTCCAGTCAAAAAGATATTGTTCATAGAAATGTCCTCTTTTTATGGTCGAAAGGAGAAACGGGCGATTGGTTTGGATAACTTGTTCAGGCAGCTTTAGGAGTGATTTCGGGATACTCCATCGCTCCAACCTGCGACAAAATCCAGCTAGCAGGCTGAGACATCACAGGTGCAGCAGGAAGAGCTTGAGTGGCTTCTTCCTCCAAAACGGTTCCAGAAAAGTTAGTCCACTGGTCGCATTGCCAGTTTTCAATCTGTGCTCCCAGAAAGTCAGCCTGAGTGAAATTAGTGCCTTCAGTCTTTGCCGCATAGAGAAGGGCACACCTGAAATCAGCATGAGAGAGATCTGCTCTTTGCAGCCCCACGCCCATCATTTGCGTTACCTCAAAGTTGGTGCGTTGGGCGATCGCCTGCGTCATCACCGTAGACTGCAAGATTGCCCATTTCGCAAAAGCATGGGACAAATTGGCATTGATCAGACGCGCATGGCTGAGGTTAGCGGATTTGAGTTGAGCCGAAATCAGATTGGCTTCATTGAGCGTGGTGTAGGTCAGATCGGCAAATGACAGGTCTGCTCCCTGGAGTGAAGCTCTACGGCAATCTGCGAAGGCAAGCTTGGCACTGGTCAACTTTGCCCCTTGCAATCGGGCAGCGCTGAGGTTGGCATAGCTTAAGTCAGCGCTGGACAGGTTGGTACGATCTAAGTTCGCGGCGGACAAATCAACACAGGATAGGTTAAACCCCGGCAAAGAGCGACCGGAGAGATCCATTTTAGACAGGTTCAACTTTTGATTTGGGTATGCCTCACGCCATTGATTCCAACCGTTGAGGTCACCTGATAGGAGAAATTCCAACCCGTCTGCTAAAGCAAAGGGGGGAAGTTGTTCCTTTGCTTCGAGGGACTCATCAACGCTGATTTCAGGCACTTGAACGGAATCAGAAATATCCTCCTGCCGCTCATGCCAATCGAGTTCGGAACTGCGATCGCCCCTCCTTTTAGTAAAGGTCACGCCGATAGCAACAACACCCACAGCACCTCCACTCATAAACAGCAGAAACGGTAGGTTCGCCCCGTGGCTTTGCGGTTTCTCTTCGGCTAAAGCGGGTGTTGCTTGGAGAGGAGGAACCGAGATAGGTGTGACTAGAGGGATTGCTGCCTTTTGTGAAGCCGCTTCGGGTGTAGCCGGTGATGGCGATCGCTGCTGAAGTTGCAACTTCAGTTTTTCAATCGGAGGCAAGTCAGTAGAAGTGGAGGGATTGGGCAAAGAATCGCCTGCATGAGCGACTCCTGCGAACCAGAGGAACGGAGCAAGGGCGCACGGCAAAGCCGATACCGCAAGGGTCGCGAAAGCGGTTGGTAGAAGTTGTTGCCAGCGGAAACGTTGCACTGAATGACCTCTGATTTACATTCAATGATTTCAGACTAAATCTGCGATCTTGCACCGATATGGCACTGGTTAGGAAATGTCTGACTATCAGTTACTTGTTGTGAATAGCAGTGAGAGTTGAGCAAATGGGTAATAGGTTTGCAGAATGGAAGCATGATGGTAGCCTGCTTCCGCCAAATTCTGTACTCCTGTTTGGCTCATGCCCACTCCCCCATGAGCCTCACGGCTAACCTCCTCCGTGGAGGCATACTGCGCCATTAAAATTCGCCCGTTTTGGGTCAGCACTTGAGCGCGAGTAGAGTCTACAGCAGCGATTGTCGAATCAGTTTCAGCCTCAACACCTCGATAGACTTGATGGTATTCATCATTGCCAAGATCGAAGTACGGACTGGCGGGTTGCTCTAAAAATGAAAGGGCATAGGAACGGGCAGCGATCGCTTGAGAGCACAGTGCCTCAATGTTCCATGAAGGCGGCATCTCAGCCCCAACCGCACCGTAGAGATATTCTTCCAGGTCAACCCAGTTAACTGCTAGCAGGCTTTTCCCGTCATACACAAGCTGCATAACTCCCCGATACCAATGCCCATCTATGAACGTCAAGCCGTGTGGACTCGGATTGATTAACGCGCCATTGGGAATTGTTTGAGTGCCAACCTGTAAGCCATTGGAGTCGATCGTTGCGGAGTAAAGCTGGTTGGAATTTAGACTGACAACTTCCTTGCCATCGGCATTGAGAATATCTGCTGGAGAAGAGGTGGCTATTTGTAGCTGGTTTGAATGAGACGCTACCCGTACCCGGATGAAGGCAGATGTTGGAGCTGCTATTTGCTGTTGGACTGATGCTGTTGATGCAACCGTTGGAGGATCACTCGATAGAGCTATCGATGACTTCGCCCTCCTTTTGGATATTTTGCTCTCAGGATTGAAAGCTTTGGAGCGTTGTTTTGCTGTTGGCTGTTGTTTGAGAGTGAGGTTGAATTTTGTGGCTGAAGGGCTGGTTGCTGTAGAGGTACCTGGGGCAATCAAACTGGGGGAGAGAGTTGTCGGGATTGGGGGTTGAGCTTGAGCCGTAGTTCTTTGTGCCGTTGCTCCAATCAATGGTGTAAGTGGGATGACTCCCGTGATCCCTACCATCCCCACACCAACCCAACGTCTAAGCGGTAGCGTCATCATTGCTCAAACCACTCCTGTGATTGTGTCGGAGGAAGGGAGTGAATAGGGCGGCGATTTCTCTTCTGCCGGGTGAGGGCAAACACATGCAGGGCAATCGCCAAAACGCCAGTGGTTATCATCACGCCATTAATCAGTTCGGTCATGCCAAGTCTCCTAATAGTTCGTCGTCATCGACATAAATTGCTTCCAGTCCAACAGACACTTTGTCTACCTCTAAAACTGAGCGAGCGTTTTGAGTTGACTCAGAGGCAGATTTGAGTGGTGAAACGTGCTGAGTCGACGAGCCAGATTGCAGAAGCTGCATCAGAGCATCAAGCACCGTTGAGTTAGCGTTGGCGGTTGGCAGTGACTCAGTAAAAGGCGACACGACTCCAAAGTCCTCACAAATCGCCCGAATTTGCTGGCTCAATACCGTGATCGAATACCGGGCAGCCTCCTTTTGCTGATCGGTTTCAGCACCACTCGCCCTGAGCGCATAGGCTTGCCAAAACCCTGCCATCGCTTCCAGTGCTCGACGTTTGCCTTCTCGAATCGAAAGAAGGGAGGCAAGTTTGCCATTGAAGTAATCAATGAGAAGAGCAACGGTCGTACCGTCTTCTGCCTTGTAGGAAAACTCCCGGCGAGATCGCCCCGTCTGTTTCTTAGCAACTTTTGAAAGTGCCATCGGCTTCTCTAACGCCCCCGATTCACTTTGCCTGCCAGTGCCTGAGCTAACCCATACACATCCGCAAAACGGAGTGGACGCGCCAGGTCTCCTTGAGCATTACGGGTTTGCTCTGCCAGGGTCAACAATCGCCCACCCACGATATCAGCAAAGTACAAATTCTCAGCCAATCCCAACTCGGTGAAGTAGTCCCGCAACTCAGAGCGCATCACATGCGCCACTCCCCCTCCAATCAACACATCGGTCTGGCGATCGCTATTAATCAGCAGATCCATCACGTTATCTCGACAGAAGGTTTCCACTCGACTCGTCAAACCTTCTCTGACTGCTTGTGCTGCCGTTGAAAAATCTTTCAAGCCACCTGCCACTTTAGAAAGCTGTTGCGGCTTGCCGCTGGTAACCGCTGCCATGAGTGAGGGGTAATCGGTTTCCCGAATGCCAGAGGAGGTTGCATCCGCCTTGAAACAATTCCAAAACCCTAAGTTGTCACTGGTTTGGGACTGGTTCGCGTTGAGTCTACCACCCTCAAAGACGAGAACAGATAAGTTGCGGTGCCCCATCATCAAGACAACGACTCGTCGGGTGTAGGGATCAGCGATCGCTTGTTCTCGCTCTTTTTTGTGCAGCAGGTATAGCCCTGTGCCTTCTGGGTAAAAGGAGGGAGTCACAGTAAATTGCTGCTGCCGTCCGCAGAAGACTACGCCTTCTCCGATCTCCCTCAACCGGGTCTCAATCTCCGCTTTGAAGCGATACTCGTTGAGTGGAACTGCCAGGGAAATGACCGCGTTGTACGCCTGAATCCCCAGATGAATCGCCGCTAAGCCCAGCGCTGCGACAACTTGATAGGCGGCAACCTGAACTTTGTCCGCCGAAAAGCTACTGCCATAATCGGCAGCGGAGTTACCCACCAGAATCGTGCTGCCGCCCAGTTGCAACCAGACAGATTCAGCCAGGTCTCCAGCCGCATCAAATTTGTGGATAACGGAGGGGCTGACTCCTTCAGCTACGTCAGACCCCAACCAAAGTGGTTGGAGTTCTTCAGCAGTATTCCAATAGAGAAACTTACAGGCAGACTTGCCCAAGTCCCCAGCAAGGTAAATCGTGGCAGGCTTCTCTGGTGTGGATGTTGAAATGGGCACGGCTGTAACACTTACCATTGCTTGTTGTTGCCTCTTTTGGTCGTTGAATGGTCGGTAGATGGTCAGTCGATGGCTCAGAACTGCTTTTTTGGGTCGGTAGATGGTCGGTAAATGGTCGGTACTATTTCTGAAAGTGAATCCAGATAACCTTTTTGAGCTTTACTATTTTCAGACTAAACCGATGATCTAACTGGCGTATGGCACTGGTCTGCGATTTTGCGCGAAGTTGGCAGATTTGTGCCATCTCCCAGTCAGATGACAGCGGTACGGTAGGGAATGGAAATTCCAGCATTCACCTCATCTGACCTCCCACACCCAACGGCTTGATGGAAATTCCATTCCCTTTCCATTTCCAAGTGCCATTTCCAGGCTTTTCCATCTCCATGAGCACCAGAACTTCCAAAGATTTCCATATCACCCTGCCAATTGTGGAAGGGCAGGAGATTGAACAAATCGCCCGCGATCGCGGCGCAAAACCCATTCATGTCATCCGCGACTGGATTCGACTGGGCAAAGCCGCCCAGGAAGCCGGATGCCAATTACTTCCAGATGGGAGTTTTGGTGAAAAGCCAGCGGTTTCCAATGCCTCTCCATCCACTTCCGCGAACTTCCAACCCGCCACACCGCTCAGGGAGAAACTGATGAAAAGGGTGGAGTCGATGCAAGAACAGGTGGACGACCAGCAATCGCACTTGAATCCGTTGACTCACCTATCCCTGCTTCAGAAAACCCAGGAAGCCTGTTTTGTCCTACTGGAATGTGTGGCGACAGACACTGCCAGTGATGCTCTCAAACTGAAGCGAAAAGACTTGATTGAATCACTGAAGCTGCGGCTACAGCAAATTGAAGCAGAGACTTTAGCACCAAGGTAGCGATCGATGGTTGTTTCACTCATCAATGTCTCTCCATCCCATGCCAGCCACTATTACGCATCCCAAAATGTTTCTAGCCAAATGCAGGTATCTCACTGGAGTGGAAAGTTGTTGCAGCCGTTGGGTGTGGGAGGATCGGTCAACCACTTTGAGTTGGAAAACCTGTTGAATGGCAGAGGGGCAGCGGGAGAGATCCTGATTGACAAACTTCGATTGCATCAACAGCAACTCAATGCTAGAGATGCCAATAAAACTCCCCCGACTGAACGCGCTGGCATTGATGTAACTGCCAGTGCGCCTAAATCGGTCAGCATTCAGGCGTTGATATTTGGAGACCACCGATTAGAAGCGGCTCAACAGCAGGCGAATGCCAGGATGTTGGAAGTCCTGGAAGACCGTTACGCCATCGCTTGCTTGCGGGAAGGAGGCAAACGGCGCAAAGTGCGAACCGGAGAGTTAGCGATCGCCAGTTTTCATCACGACACCAGCCGCTCACTCGATCCACAGCTTCATACTCACAACGTCATTCTGAATCTTCAGCGCCGACCTGATAACGGCAGGTGGCAGAGCCTGGATAATGCTGAAATTTATCAAGCAAAGATGCTACTGGGTCAAATTTACCGGAATGAGTTGGCATTGCAGGTTCAAGCTTTGGGCTACCGAATTTATGTCACAGATCAGCGTCACGGACTTTGGGATTTGGAGGGGTTTTCTGACCATCAACTTAAGGCGTTTAGCACTCGGTCCCAGCAAATTGAAGCGGCTGTTGGAGTGAATGCCAGCAGCAAAACAAAGGAGTGGGCAGCAACCCGTGTGACTCGTAGCCGCAAACACGATGTCCCTCGATCTGACCTGTTAAAGCACTGGCACGAGCAAGCAATCGTCGCCCAAATGCTGCAAATAACTCCGATTCATCCACTCATGGCTCAGACCTCACAGGAACTCGTACAAACCCTGGTCGCTCAGAGCCTGACTGTCTTGGCTGAACAAGGCAGTGATTTTCGCCGTGAAGAAATTGAGCGTTTGGTTCTGCAACAACCAGGACAAGTGAGCTTTGCTGATCTACAACAGGCGATCAACCACCACCCGACTCCTCTCATTAGAAAGAACGACCATGATTTTTCAAGAAATGAAAGACAAGATTACAGAAGCGAAGGAGGCGAACTCACTCTCCCCACCGACGTTGCAATCACCACCAGCAGGCACGGTACTGGAAGTCCCTCGACCGAAGGCGGCGGCACAGACAACTCAGATGCCGCAGAAGTCAGCGATCTCGGGTCCGTTACTGGAGTCACCCTCGAAACAGATCGATGGGCAGCAGGGGGACTCATACCAATTTAAATGGTGGTAACGACAGATAGTGCATCTAGGATGAAGGAGTATCCAGTCAGGGAAGCAATC